>CAZTBA010000083.1:0-17277 GCA_964611725.1 uncultured bacterium | reverse complement strand
GTCGTAATCGATATGAACCCCACGCCCTTTTTTCAGGGTATAGGCCGTGACAAGCTCAGATGCGACCCTGTTACTCGGTTCACCTTTGATATCCAGAAGCCCGGCAAGGCCGCTTCCCAGGCGGATTTCGATCGGGGTCTCCGGAAGTGCACGGTTATCGCTCATTATTTTATCAGGGTACGGCCCTATAAACACAAGCCCGGCCCCCTCTGAAACCCTTGAGAGGACCTGATACTGAGTCTCGTAGCTGAGGATATCAAGCCTGACGTTTCCGAAAACGAAGACGTCGTAATCCCTCTTCAGGAGGTCAGCCAGGCGTTCGCTTCCTGCTTCTCCGCCGTAGAGTATCCCATCCTTCTCGTAAGCTGCATCGGCCTTGATATCGAACCTCTGCATCAGTTCGACAACTTCCCGCGCGTTGGTCCCGGGAGAAGAGCTCGTGACATGAATTATGAAAAGTGCATGGACCGGGCCGTCCCTGAGCGGTTTGACCCATCTGATATGCGGGGTCGCGAAATTGGCGGACAATTTATGCTCGAGGTCGAGCTGTTCGCCCTTTGAAGCGTGGCTGAATTCCATTGCGGGTACTGCGGTGCATGAGTATGCTAGCATCATAGCCAGTGGCAGGGGTATCACACTTTTCATCATCTGAACAGAGCCTCCATCTTTATAGGCCATATGAGATCCTCATAGGTCTCCAGTATACTGTCCGACTCCACAAAGGCATCAGCCCATTCATCTCCGGAAAGGGATATACCGAGTGCGACCTTGTCCTGCAGTGCCAGGAGCCTCCCATAAATTGAATCCAGCATCGCCCTGGCGGAATCAGGATCTGCGGATGTTGCCACAAGTTTTACTGCTTCGTAGCGCTCCGATCTGAGGCGTTTTGTGAGCTTGTCGACGTAAGCGGATAATACATCCGCCCCTGTTTCGAAAAGCAGATGGCCGAACGCGGACGACTCCCACATTTTTGTATGCCAGCTTCCGGGAACCGCAGACCATATAGAGATCTCCTCCTTGCCGCCAGCGTAGCGCCAACGCATAGCCTGCAACCCCCAGATATCACCCCGCACCGGGGGCTGCCTTGTATCGGAAGCGGGGATGCGGATCTCGGCCCACCAGATACCCCTTCCCATATCGCGGCTCGTGGCACATATCCACTCCCCATCCCATGCCTCCTCAAATCCCCAGGCGAAGTCGTACTGCGTTCCTGCAGCGTCGAGGGCAATCTCGATATCGTAGTGGTTCCCCCTGTGGTGGCCGACATCCAGAAGCAATCCAACCATATCGTCATTGTATACGTCCGTGTCACGGCGGCGCTTCTCGGTTACCAAATTACCGAGTTCGGGCTCCTCGCACTCATATGCAACATAGAGAGCACTTTTGTCATAGCATAACCAGACTCTGGTCTGCGGTGTGGCGAGCTCGGTCCGTTCCGCCCTTCTCGGGACAAAGCCCGTGGCCGTTTCTGCCGCTGCCCAACAGGAATCATCGAGCACCCCGTCTATTACGGGCGGTGTCTCCGCTTGGCGGCACATATATGCCCTAACAGATGACCAGTTATCTATGGCACAGGTTGGTGAAGTCCGAACGATAGAAACAATGATGATCAGACAAAGGCAGAATAACCTGCGGGAAGCACACCAGAGGCTGAAACCCTTGGCAAGCATGGCATATTCTCCCGGTTCTTCCTCAGTGAAGCAGAATGCTTTTAGATCGGATCGAGTATATCCCTTATTAATACCCGAGCAGTCAAATCTTCCTAAACCCTCCCAGAATCCCCCGGAGCTTGCTCAACTTTCCCTTTAAGCTCCCGAATCATCTGGTGAAACTCTGTATGCTCAGGATGTTCGTCTACGAACCCTTCAAGCACATCGATAGCCTCAAGGTAATTCCCCTGGATTTTTAATATTGATGCAAGCATCCCGTATGTCTCGGGGTTAGATGCTCCCCTGTCAATGAGCTCCCTCAGTACAGAGGCAGCTCTGTCCAAGTCTTTCATCCAGAAATAGAAACGGGATATGTGAAGCTGGGCTTCTTCATTTCCTGCAGGTGCCAGATCCTCCGCCCTTTCTATAAACTCCGCCGCACCTTCCCTATCCTTTGCATCTGCAAGTATTCGGGCCGCATCATAATAGGACTCCCAATCCATAAGAATCCTCTCGCCACAGCTTCTTAAAACCTGTCGGGCCTCCTCGATCCGACCTTTCCTCAGGTAGGCAAGTGCAAGCCGAAAGTAGACAACACGGTAGTTCGAAATAAGCCTCGAGGCACTGGGGTCCTTATAGACCTTAGGATCCATAAGCCCCCGGAATCTGTATACTTCGTCTATGTTTCTCCTTGTCCTTTCCGTATCTATTTGATTTTTCCCCTTACTCTTTACCAGCCTAAAGACCATACCCTCCGTCTGCAGGTAGTGATCAAGCCCTATTATGTTCTCATTCGCAACTGTTATCGCAAAGCAGACGGGCCTTTCCCAGTTGTTCCACTTGACCATATTGTAGACCATAATATCTCCCGGTCGCAGGGCATTATACCTCGGGGAAATGGGCATCTCCCAAGATATACCCGCAGCTTCCACTGTCCTGGGCTCAGGATAGGCCCTGTAGCGCCTGTAAGCCGATTCCGTGGTCGGGCTACACCAATACTCTATCTCCCTGTCATCATATCTTATGGGAATCGGCTTGACCCCGGGCTCCGAGTAATCCCTGAGCTGCTTTATATACCAGGTCGTGTTGAGAAGTTCCAGGTTAACCACGCTCACATCCTTCCTTACACCCTCTATCTCCTGGAGATACCAGAGCGGGTAAGTATCATTGTCCCCGCCAGTAAAGAGAATTGAATCCTGTTCGCACGACTCGAGGATGTTATAACCGTAGTCGTAGGCGATGTAATTGTCTGTACGGTCCTGGGAATGATACAGGCTCACCGCAGAGCCTATCGGAATCGCAGCTACAATAAGCAGGGCGAAGGCGGAGGAAGCCATGCCACTTCTCATATCGAGCTTTCTCAAAAACCTGTTTATACAGTGCATAAGCTCAGCAGCACCTATTCCCATCCATACGGCAAACGTGCTGAAGGATCCGACAAAAATGTAATGCCTCTCCCTTACCTGTGGAATGGGCATGTTGAGATAGATCGAAAGGCCAAGTCCCATAAGCAGAAACATTACGAAGAAGGCGATAAAACGCCTGAAATCCCTACAAGCATGGGACAGCATCCCGGCCAATCCCAACAGGATGGGTATAAGACTGACATTGACAAGCATGAGTCCCTTTGAATCAGCAGTATGGAATTTGGCCATAAAGCCTGCAAAAGGCGTCTGGAACTGCTGGAGGAAATATTTTGCGAACATATCCTTTATCTGATACCCCCATGGGGCGGTCCTGTTAAATATCTTCTCTATTAAACCGACCTCCCCGTATTGCTGTCTCTGGAGGAACATCCTGAAATTGTTCAAGTTCTCCGGGTTGTTCACATCTATAACCGGGTTAAGTGATGACCTTATGAAGAGGGCATAATATGTGGAGTACCCAAAGAGGAAGAACCCAAGCACAGCTATCCAAAGCCAGGGTCTCTTGAAGGACCTCCTGTCTGTGAAGAATATTATTGCCAAAATTGTAGGGAGTGTGAGAAAACAGAGAAGGTGCACACCACCTCCGAGCCCAAAAAGATATGCTATGAAAACCAAAAGTTTATCGCTTTCAGGATCTTTATGCCTGTCCATCCATACAAGAGCTATCCATACCCCAAGGAAAGTGAAAAACATGGATAAAGCATAGACCTCAGCTTCAACGGCATTAAACCAGAAGGAATGTGAAAAAGCGAGGCTAAGCGAAGCAACGATGCCACCTGTGTAGTAGGCTATCCTCGAAAGAACGTCATTTCTCTCCTTGAACCACCAGAACCTCAGCAGCCTGAGTGTCATAAGACATGCCAGAAATACTGTAGCGCCGCTTACTACAGCAGATATGAGATTTATCCTCGGTGCAATGTCACCGAAGAAGGGTAACATCGTGAAAATCCTTCCTATGAGGACATAGAGCGGGGCTCCGGGGGGATGAGGCACGCCGAGTATGTATGAGCAGGTTATAAACTCTCCGCAATCCCAAAACGAAACAGATGGAGCAAGTGTCTTAAGGTAGACAGCAGAGGCTATTACACCGACCGCCGTCGACACGAATACATCGTATTTTTGCCTCATAGCCTTCCTCCACTCGGATGGATTGAAATGATCTTGTGATCTACGAGGAAACTAAACATAATTCCCGGGTGTGTCAAGCGTTTTAAACACGTATACACGATTAAGGTTTGGTAAACTAAAAATAGGGCAAAAAAGCTTCCCAAACTCTCTTGACACGGTGTTGTGTCAAGCTTATCTTAGTTCCGATCTTAGTCATACCCCTATAGCTCTATCTAAACAGTTGGACATACGAAAATTCCATTGAATTGCCGGACAGAAGAAAATCCGGAAAGATTTGTCTTCTGTAATCATTTTGTACTTTTCAATACCTTTACTGTGCCTATCCGATACCCCGGAGAATTTGGAAGAAGCTAATTACAAAGCAAGATATGGAGAGCGAATTGTTTGTTGGGGTTAGCTAAGTCGATATTACACCTCCTGTTGGCACAGCTCTTATCGGATCTGTCGAACCGAGAGAGTCTATCGGCATAGAAGATCCATTGTATGTCAAGTCAATTGTCCTTGCATGCGGAGGACAAACGATCGCATATGTTATCCTTTATGGTAGATCGGGTGCTGGAGATGTTGAGAGAACTGTATTCACGGGGAGGATAGTGATGAAGAAATGGAAAGTCGGAATCGTCGGTTTGTCGCGTGGCAGGGGTTTTGTTCAAGTCTTCGATGCCCATCCCCGGATAGAGGTCAGCGCGCTTTGCGACGTGGACGAGGATCGACTGACACAGACCGGTGAGGCATTCAAGCTGCCGGGCTCGCATCTATTTACGAGCTTCGATGATTTCCTCAACTCGCCTATTGATATCGTTATGATTGCCACACCCATACCGTTCCATGCCGAACAGACCATCAAATCCGTCGAGAGTGGTAGACATGTCCTGTGTGAACAAACAGCAGCCTATACCATAGAAGAATGCGAAAGGATAGTCGAAACCGTTAGGGGTACCGGTATGTCCTACATGATGGCGGAGAACTACTGTTACTTCCATTACGTCAGGGAATGGAAAAAGCTGATCGATCAGGGCAAGCTCGGACACATTTTTTATGCGGAAGGTGAATACATCCATGAGATTGTAAATCTCCTCGTCGATCAAAAGACCGGCAAATACTACTGGCGACACGAACGTCCCCCGATCTGGTACTGTGCACACACACTGGGCCCTCTTCTACTGCTCATGAACGACCGTATCATCAAAGCGTGTGGATTGACTTCCGGATTTAACAAGATGCCCCAATACAGGGAGCACCCAGGATTTCTGGACATAGAAGTCGGGCTCTTCCGCACTGAGAAGGGCTCGATAGTCAAAATCCTTAGAAGCCAGGTAGCATCCCGTCCACATATGGTCTGGTATTCGCTCTATGGCACGAAAGGCCATCTGGAAAACCAGCGCGACAGGGGCGAAGGGCTCTATTATGTCGAAGGGGAGATGGACAAGAAGGACGGAGGTGAGTTGTTCCCCTGCCCCATTATAGATCCGGATGCGCCGGAAGAGGCGAAAAAGGGGGGTCACGGGACGTCCGAGTATTACATGATCCGCGATTTCCTCGATGCCATTGAAAACGGGACGAGACCGCCTATTGATGTCATGAGAGCTATGGACTTCACGGTGCCTGGTATTATCGCCCACCGGTCAGCGATGAGCGACGGCAGATGGTTTGACGTACCGCAATTCGGATGGTAAACAGAATTCTGAACCAGCGACTGCGAAATTACACGGGAAAGGTATGTGAAGGTGGAACACAGGTCACGCTTTGAAAGCCCTTCTTCAAGCCTTAACCTGAGGGATCTCCTCTCGGCCACCCGGGGAATATTAATTTTGAGCTTCGTTCTAGCACTGGTGTTCCATCTCTCCTTGACCCAGATCAATATCTCCAGGGATGAAAGGAGTGCTGTCAGGCCTCTGGCCATGCGTTTCGTGAAACGTGAGCCACGCCTTACCAAGCCCCTGGAGCTCAGGAAAAGTCCCAGGCCGAGGCGCAGAACCATGAAGAGAAAGATAACCCCTGCAAAGGTAAAGCCCGGAAGGGCGTACGTTTCATCCTCCCATCAGCCTATGAAGGTGCTCGACAGCCTCGCGAAGCCGAAGGCTGGGGTCTCGGTTGGCGTCCGTTTCACATCCGTTGGGATAGAACCTGGTATGGCGGCTGTGATAATAGAAAGCACAAAGGAGCCGGAAGACAGGATAGATATGTCGCTTGAGATGGTCGATATAGATGCCCTTGATACGGGACGTTATCAGGCGATGATAGTGCAGGATCCGAGGGACAAGAAGAGGATCCGGGGATTCTTTCACCTCGCCATCGCATATTCGGAAAGCATCAGGATGATAGATGTGTACCAGTCGAGCTACGAACAGTCGGTGATAAATCTCACGAGGGCGCTCAACAAGTTTACCGGAATCAAAGCCGACGTCACGGGCCGGGTCACCTTCGATTCACAGGAACTCCTGAAGGTACCGTGGATATATTGCAGCACGGGGCATGCCTTTAGTTTTAAGGAAAGCGAGGCAATCGGCCTCGGCAGGTATATGTTATCGGGAGGATTTGTGTTCACCGATGATGCGAACGCCTACAGGGGTGGCCCGGGTGACAGGTCGCTGCGTGAGATGGTTGCCTACTCCCTCGAGACCCAGGGAATCAAGCATGGCAGGGACTGGCGGTTCGAGAGGATTCCCAATGACCATCCGATGTATCACTGTTACTACGAGTTTGATTCAGGCCCGCCCATAGGAGCTGACTTCGTCAACACAACATCCGGATGGGGAAGGGACGCCGACCCCTACAATTATGTTGATGGTGTCCAGTTTGATGGCAGGCTTTTAGCCATAATGGCGAACAAGGGTATGTGGGGGCCGTGGGGATATTGGGGTCCCGGAGCCGCATCAAAAGGACGCTCGGATACGGAGGGATTCGACAACACGAGACAGTTACAGTTCGGGATAAACACCATAATTTTCGCCCTTACTCAGGAGGGTTCGATAACAAAACAGGTGATGAATTATATAGAATAGACATCAAAATAAGTCACCTGACAAACCAGGGATAAAGAAAGGAGAGCGCCTTTTAAGATTGTTGTGTGGGGAAATTGCGATGGGGATAACCAGATCCGCGAAATGCTGGTTAAGTAATCTTCGAAATGCTTTTGTGATTTCTCGATACCTGCTCTTCCTGGCCTGATCCTCACCTCTTCCCTGATCAAGGGTTAAAGCTCCCCTCTCCGCTCGCGGAGAGGAGACGGAGGCGAGATTTCCAGGAACGAACAATAAAAGCTTCGTAAAAATTACTTAACCTGATGATCTCTCAAATTTTATGAGTGTAGAAGCACTAGCGTTGTTAATCTAAACAAACGGAGGGTGTTATGGAAAAAGGTTTTGAAATGCACGTCATCTCGAACACGCATTGGGACCGTGAATGGTTGTACAACTTTCAGGAGACGAGAATGATGCTTATCGAGTTTATCGACAAGCTCCTCGATATACTTGATAACAATCCTGACTACCACTCCTACGTTATGGATTCCCAGACGGTCCCTATCGAGGACTATCTGGAGGTCAGGCCGGAGGCCAGGGAGAAGATTGAGAAATATGTGAAAGATGAAAGACTTCTCATAGGACCCTGGTATACCTGTCCGCTCGAGTTTCAGGTCGGCGGTGAATCCATCGTCAGGAACCTGCTTTTGGGGCACAGGGTTGCCGGAAAATTCGGCAATGTCATGAAGGTTGGCTACAGTCCGTTCTCCTACGGGCAGTGTTCTCAGATGCCACAGATCTATATGGGTTTCGGCATAGATTCGATACTCTTCTATCATGGTATAAGACACGAAGATTCACGTTCGGACTTCATATTCGAGGGTGCAGATGGTACACAGATATTTGCCTCGAGGATGGGTTCATTCGCACGCTATAACTTTTACTTCCACGTATACCGCCCTATTGTTTGGGGAAAGGAGTTAAACGAGCGCAATTACAGTTGGAAGGAGGGCGGACTTCCCTTCCATCTCTGCGATGAAGAAAAGTATATGGGGCATTACTTCCTTGTCGATCCGGTTCATCATTTCTACAAGGGGAAGCTCAAGCCATCCCTTGATCATCTGAAATCTCTTGAGATGGATCATTGCACCACCAGGTATCTTGCCTACATGATGGGGCATGACAGCAGCGAGCCAGATCCGCTTGAACTAAAGATAATAGAAGAAGGCCAAAAGCTGATGGAGGAGGACAAGATCTTCCACAGCTCCCTTCCCGCCTGGGTTGACAAGGTAAAAAGTGAGGCAAAGGACCTTGTAGTTTTCAAGGGAGAGCGTCGTACCCCGAAGACACACGGTATGAGACCTTACCTCTTCGGTGATGTTACTTCCACCCGCACAAGGATGAAGCGCAAGAATCAGCAGGTTGAGCATGCGCTCCAGAGGATGGCCGAGCCGCTCTGTTCGATCGCCTGGCTACTCGGCGAGGAATACCCAAAGACACTCCTCGAGATAGCCTGGAAATATCTGCTGAAGTGCCACGCGCACGACAGCATAGCAGGTGCCGGTGTCGATCAGATAGAGCGCGATGTCCATAACCGGCTCGATCAGGCCAAGAACATAGCAGATGGTTTAATGAGGGTAAACCTGCAGAAGATCCAGAAGAAGATCGACAACTCAGACATACCCGCTGATGACGTTCTGCTCACGGTCTTTAACCCTTCCCCTTACGAGCGCTCGGAGATCATAACGGCCTATATCGATCTCCCGGAAGATCTCGGATACGAGTATTACTCGATCTGGGATACCTCAAAAGGAGAGAAGGTCGATTTACACGAACTCACACGCACCGATTTCGCGCCTGTTATACGCCATCTGAGCGATGCCACTATGCATATGTCGGCCATGAGGGTGAAAGTCAATTTCGATGCTAAGGACCTCCCCCCTCTCGGCTACAGGGTCTACCACATAAAGCGTGAGGAAAGGCCGGAATTTCTCCCGGAGAATCTGGTCACCGGGCGGAATAAGATGGAGAACGAGCATCTGAAGGTTCAGATAAACGCTAACGGTACTCTCAACATAACCCATAAGGAAAGCAACAGCACATTCGAGAACCTCCATTACTTCGAGGATACCGGTGAAGCAGGGCTTGCGTGGCGACACGTTCCGCTGTCGATCGACAGGGCCATAACCAGCCTATCCCTCCCGGCCATGGTAGCACTCGAAGAGTCGGGACCACTCCTTGCCAGATACAGGATCGATCTGACGATGATGGTACCTTACAAACTCGAAGAAAACCGTGATAATCTGGGAAGCAGGCTCGACGGTGATGGAGAGGACGCCAGGAGGTCAGATATCCTCAAAGAGCTCCCCATCACCTATTTCGTGACCCTGAGGAGGGGTGCTCGATCCGTCGAGGTCACTACCCGGTTCAACAATCAGTGCAAGGATCACAGGCTCCGCGTTATGTTCCCTACCAATGTGAAAGCCGATGTCTCCTGTGCTGAGACCCCATTTGACGTCGTCGAGCGGCCTATAGATCTTGGCCCGGACAATCCATGGTACGGCTCCTGGAATCCGATGCACCCCCAGGGCCGTTTCATCGGCGTAAATGATGGCAAAATCGGACTTGCCATAGCGAACGACGGATTGAGGGAATATGAGGTCACTCAGGACAGCGAGAGGACGATCGGAATAACCCTTATGAGGGCCTTCGAGATAGCGCTTACCACGGTTGCATGGCGCTGGGAGATGCACCCCGAGATGGAGTTAACGCAGTCTTTCGGTGAGCATGAGTTCCGTTACCTGATATATCCGCACTCAGGGGATTGGGCCGATGCTGAGGTCTACAGGGAGGTGGAAAAAATCAACCTGCCTGCAATTGTTGCAGAGGCCGGACCGCACGGAGGCACTCTTCCAAAGGAAATGAGCTTCATAAGCATAGAGCCAGCCAACTTAGCTGTGAGTGCCATGAAGCAGACTGAGGACAGGGAATCCCTCACAATCCGTGTCTTCAATCCGACCGATAAAAAGATCGACGGCAAGGTGTCCTTCTGGAAGGATGTGAAATCGGCAAAGCTCACCGACCTGAACGAAGAACCGTATGAGGATATCGAACCCAAAGGAAAAGAAGTACATCTGAAGGTAGAGAAAAAGAAGATCGTTACCCTGGAAGTTACGTTCTGAGGAAGCATGTGTATTGAACCACTGATGGCACTGATGTGCACTGATTTCACTGATTCAATACCGCATTCACGTTGAATGGATTATCAGTGTCATCAGTGATTCAGGGGTTATGTAGAGACGCCCCGGTGGGGCGTCTCAAAAACCCAAATCATCCGTAGATCAGTACTGCAAATCCTTAAGGCTTACCAGCAATCTCCAGATAACGAAAGGCAAAACTACTATGGGATACAAAGTCACATGGTACCAGTTTACGGAACATCCGGATTCAGATTCGTGCTGGTCGCTATCAGTGGGACCGGATGGACGGATCTACGCAGCCGCTTGTGCCGAAGGTGTCCCGGGTGGCGTCGTCAAGGTGGTGCGCTACAATGAAGGGACGGATTCCTTGGATTACCTCTTTGCCATGGACGAGATGGTGGACGATCCATGGGACTCCGGTCGGGCCACTCAATGCAAGATCCATTACAGCTTCTCCCCGTCCATGTCTGATGGAATTCTCTATATGGCTACACACCTGTCCGGACCGCCCTTCGACCAGCCCGCCTACTCCCCGTGGCTCTCATGGCACGACAGTAAGCGCTGTTTCCGGGGAAGTGCTCTGTTGGCCTTCGACACGAAAACCGACCAGGTGCTCTGGTGGGATACTATGATCCCGAAAGAGGGTTGTCGCTGTCTGCTCCACGACGAGGAACGTGGTCTGCTCTATGCATTGAGCTATCCCAGGGATCACTTTATAATCTATGACATTAAGAAGCGTCAGCCGCGGGATATGGGCCGGATCGGTTCCGTCAATGCCCAGGCCCTGTTCATGGACAAAAAGCATCGCGTCTGGACGACGAGCGATTATGGCCGTTTAGTGCGATATGACCCGGGGAAGGATCGGCTGGAGACATCACCGTACGTGCTGCCCCACAACCCCAGGTTCCAGACCGGATGGCACAGTGTGTTCTATGATGTGGTAGCTTCACCGGACGGGGAATGCGTCTATGCGGGAACCTGGATTGCCAACCCCTATCTGATGCGTATCTGGCCACACGAAGGGGAATGGGGATGGGTTGAGGATCTGGGTCCGACCACCCAGGATAGGGATCTCACGATCCCGATAAATACGTTCCTGGATCACTGCGGTGGGCTGACCTTCGCTGGTGACGGACAACTATACTACGTGGCGTCGCGTTGGCGCGATCCGGTATACAATCGCATGCCCGAAGAACGCAAGAGCCAGGAGGGTGTGGTCTGGCGGCTGAATCCGGAGACGTTTGAGCGGGAGGAAGTGGCGCTTTTGGAGCGACCTGACGAGTTCGCACAGTATGTCTCCCGTGGTGCGGTGGACCACAACGGCGATCTCTTCTTCGGCCATGTGGGGCCGAAACCGGTGGGCATCTTCAAGGTGCATATGCCGGAGGATCGGAAAAGGGAAAGCGCACACCTTCCTATTAGAATGTGGGGATAGCTATGGGTAGCAAGAAGAAAAGATATGATAGAAGCTCGCCTGAGGCCAAAGCCTTGATTGACGAAATCGTCCACGGAACGTTTGTAAAGGAAGGGACTATGGTCGCCTTTCCCACCTGTTTCCCCGGCTCGAGCATCCCTATCGCAGCAGATGAAAGCCACATCACTGCACTGGATGTGACACCTGACGGCATCGTATACGGTGGAACCAGCGGGAAGCTGACACATCTGTTCGTCGGGATGTTTCACGGTGCAACCGGCGTTGTCTTCGATATGGGCACCGTGGAGGGAGCGGATCACTGTGAGGCTATCTGCTGCGTCAAAGCGAAGTTCGTGGCCTGTGTGAACGGTCCTGCCGGGGGGCGCATTATCACCCGTGGACTCCAGGGCCTGCCATTCGATCTGATGCAGGAGTGGGGCTTTACGAGGCAGCCATTTCAGGATCTGGGCGAGGTCGTTCAGGGTGAGCGAGTCGTGCATGCGGTGGCCGATAGCTCGAAGCACTACGTGGTCGGGATAACGGAAGGACATCTGTTCGTTGTGGATATGGAAAGCGAGAAAATCAAAGTCGTCGGTGAGATCCAGGGAGCCGGACGCCTGGCCCCGGGATGTGAAGGAAGTATCTTCGGTCTCGACGAAGGTGGCTATCTCTGGCGCTATGACTCAACCGCACCCGGAAAGATCGAGCACAGGGCGGTCCAACTACCGGACGGTGTATGGGACAGGGCCCCACTGATGTGGGCAAGAGATAGCCGGTGCGGTCTGTTGTACACTGCAGATAGCGAAGGGAACCTCTTCTCCTTCAGTGAAAAGGGTGGATTTAGTTCACGGCTGGGCCAAACTCAGCTTGCGCCCGTAGGCCCGATGGCTGTGACTTTCGATGGTCGCGTGTTCGGAACTTGTGGCACCGGCATATCTAAGATGTTCTGCTACGATCCTACGAAGGGCGAGGTAACCAACCTGGGCGTGGCTGCATCCGTGATCGAGCGCCGCCGGTATGGATATACATTCGGCGACACTGTTGTGGGCCGCGATGGTGAAGTAATCTTCGGCGAGGACGATGAGCTCGGACACCTGTGGTTGTATTTCCCCAAGATCCAGGGCCAGGCTTGATCCGGTGGGAGGCTTTGTCAGCGGACACAACAAACTGTGAACATGCAATCTATGAATTTGGTGTAAGATTTCACCTTCACACAATCAAAGGGTGTTTAGTATAGTCCGGGGATATTTATTCCTCTATCCATTCTCGATATCGTTCCAGAATTGTCTGAGGGTCCTTGAAGTATGTATAGATGAGCCTTGCATCGAATCCGACAGGTTCATTCAAAGGGTAATCGTCCACGGTCCATGAAAGATCCCATGCCGGGTTCTGCACTGCTGATATGGGGTAATGTCCACCGGCATTGACGACAAAGAATGTCACCCGGGGATCATTGAACATTAACGCCAGCGTCCTTTTACCAATACGGCCGTAGCCGACAGGCACGGCCTGTTCTTCAGCTAAATACAAAGTTTGTTGATGCCTATATCCGACTGGTTCACCGATGATAATATCAGGTTTCTCTCCCAAACTTGCCCACTGGAAATTGCTGAGAGACTTTCCCTTAGGATAGAGGAATCGAACATCATCGCAGGCGTTCATGTAACAGGGCCAACTGGCGTGAAAGCGAGCAGGCTCGGTGTCCGGTTTTCTATGGAAGATGAAGCGGACGGAGATGTCTATGCCGTCTGGCATGGCCGGTTGAAATTCGATGGTGTAGGCGAACTGAGTCTCCGGCATGGGATCGATGGCCAATAACACGCCCTCTCCCTTCGGTTCCATCCGAATTGGCCAACCGCGTGCAACGCCAGCCCATGATCTCTCATCTACAGGATCGTTCTCGATCCCTCTGAAATTCACGCCCTGCAGGTTAAACCACGAGACCAGGGGAACAACCAGATTACGTCTCTCAATCCTGTCGTAGAGGGTGCGGATGCCGTGATAACCGAGGTGATGGCTAAAAGGGACAAAGCTGTTAGTGCCATACTTGCCGAAATAGGATCTGCAATTGTCGTCAGGTTCGTTCAAAAGTCCTGTGTTATCGATGATCCTGGCTATGAGTTTCTCTGTTTCTATGGTTAGGCTGGGATCTTGATCCTCAGGAACGTATTTAATCTGATCATATTGCATGAAGCGACCTTTCCTTAGATATGCCCGGATAACAGTTACGATAATTCAATGGCTTACTGTGTCCATCACCCGATGGGTAATGGATCCTTCCTGAGTCAATGCAAAGATGATTGTATTGATGCCGAACTGCAGAGGTCGAGTAGGATCCTTGTCTACCCACAAAAACTGATGACCCCAGGCATCCTGATAGAATTTGTTGCTTAGGATACCCACCAATTTCCCCTCGATGATGATACCTTCCAGATAGTTGAAAGGCGACGGGGCAAGACCGTCAACCCCGTACCACATGTCTCCAGCCATCGGCGGACCATCGTTGAAATCAAAGAAGGAATGATAGATGAAATGGCTGTCGGGTAAACGCTCGAAATCCCAATCCCGTTGATATAACAATCCCTGTGTTCCCAACGCTCGTTTGTAAAGTCGGCGTAAACTCCGATCCATCGGTATGGCATTGCGCGGGTCGTATTGCACACCACAAGGGATCACATCCGCGAAAAAGAAGCCACCGTTGAGGAGATATCTTCCGAGGTTCTCAGCTTCGGTGGATGTGATCTCGAAGGACGTAAAGGCAGACGCATAGATCCAGGGTACCTTCAAGATCTGGCTGGAATCGTAGGTGTAAATGCCCTGAAAGTCCGTCTCGATTTGGGTATAACGGTTCATAGCATCGCACAAATTGGTCAGATGTCGGGTATATCTGGGGTCCCAATTGGCATAGAGGATTTCCTTGCCGCCGAGAAGACTGAGACTGTATGCCAATGCCAGGTGGAAGAAACCTTTGATATTGCGCTTGTCGCGAGGGTCTTGAACGACCATAGCGTGGTATTTCCCTGTGTCAAGCGCCTCGATATCCATCATCTCCAGTGACATGTCGATCTTCTGCTCAGGTTCCTTATTGCCCTCTATCGCGAATGAGCGGAAACAACTCTCAAGGTGAGTGGATTCAAATGAGACTTCCCTTGTGACCCCTGATTTCGGTTTTGCAAGGCTGTCGAGAATCTTAAGGGGGGTTGCTGTCGATGGGGCCACCTCCCTCCGGCTCATCTTGGCCTTCACCATCACAAGCGTTCTCCTCATAGGCCGGGGTCTCGGTTTCGGTCGCTTCTTGAGTTCAAGAGGCTTCACTAACCGCGGCTCACGCTTTATGAACTTCGTTGTAAGTGGCTTCACAACTCTTTCGTCCTCTTGAGCAAACCTCACCTGTGTAATTCCGAGGTGCATCCCCAGGGCTACAGCCAGGGCCACCCAAAAAACCTCCATGGTTTTCTCAACAAGCTTCTTCAGCTCAAGCGGTCCTGAAGGACAATCGAACCTGCTCATCGTCTATTTTCTCTCTTTTGTACCACGCCAAAGCGTCACAGTTTTCTCAATCAGATCCGCTATATAAATAAACCAAAATGTGAAGCTAATCACAGTTTGGAAAATCCTGTCTTATATATATTCCTTTTAGCGTGTTTCGGCTATACCTTTCAAAGGTGCAAACATCGCAGATAAAGTCTTCTTTTACATCTAACAAGACAACTAACTCTATCTGGTCCCCCTGAGCCATACCCTGGGTAACCGGAGAAGGAAGTGCATGATGTTTGGTTTATTACTGATACTCGGTATAATCATCCTCCTTATCACACTAAGGCGTGATCTCCAGAAATTCCCATAGTCTGAAAATTTCTGACGGCAAATCTTAACCCTCCCCACCTCATCTCAATAATTCACGATATCCATAATCTGCTGAGTTATGGAGCCTTCCTGTATAAGGGCAAAGATCACAGTATTGACGAGAAAATGCTTAAACCGGGTACCATCGATACCTTCCCACCCAGTTCTTACGCACTGTTCATAATCCCCAGTCTCTATCATGGCAACCAAGCGACCATCAAGGGTAATGCCGCGTACGAACTCGAAGCGATTAAATCCATCGTGATCGTACGGAAGCAGTGGACCATCGAAGTCAAAATAACAGTGATATACAGGGTGGTCAGTGGGCAGTTGCTCGAAGATCCAATCACGGTCGTACTCTTTGCCGACGAGTGCCAAACCTTCCCTGAACATGGTCTTGATCGATATGAGCTCTCCCCAATGCGGAGGGTCATCCCCGCTTGTCTTGGGACTCGTCCACGGGTGTGTATAGGCAGCCTCAACGAACAGGAATCCGCCGCCGGTCAGATAACTGCCAAGGTTCAGCAATTCTGAACCACTCAACCGAAAGGCGTCCCCACCGGAAGCAGTGAAGATCCAGGGTATCTTCAGTATAACTCTGGAATCGAAGGTATAATACCCATGGACATCCGTCTTGATATCGGTATATCTGTTTACTGACTGAACCACATGACGGATATAGCTTGCCGTCAGGCTTCGCTCTTGAGTTGCCAGTCCTGGAGAAAACATGCTCTCAAAGCAGACCACAGCCAGATGAAGAAAACCCCTGATACGGTGCTTGTCGGTCGGATGCTGGATTACCATGGCCCTGTATTTCCCCGTATCCAGAGCGTCTATATCGAGCATCTCAAGTGACATGTTAACTACATCCTTCGCCTCCTTTGTCCCTGAGATTTGATGTGCTATCGCCGTCGACTCCAGGTCTACCCCCGAGAAATATACCGATCTACCCATGTCTATCCCGGGCTTGGTCAGGTTTTCCATAACCCTCATCGGCTGAACTGATGCTACAGCCTGCCTCCGATCGGCTTTCGCTTTAACAAAGACCACCTTACGGTGCATACGGCGAGGTTTCGGTCTGGGGTGCTTCTTCAACTCCAGAGGCTTCGTCAGTCGGGGTTTTCTCTTGATGAACTTTGCAGCCAAAGGCCTCGTCACAACTTCTTCCCCTCTGAAGACTCTAATCTGTGTAAGCAAAAGATGCACAGCCGCAGCCAGTATGAACCCCACCCAGAGGATCTTTCTGGTTCGCTTCAAAAGCTCTTCGAGGGACAGGGCTCCGGATGGACAATAAAATCGTGACTTTCTCTGTATATGTAACATCGTCTATATAGAACTGGTTTGTAACCCTCAGACCCAGGTGCACGGCACCAAGCAATCCTCGGATATATCGGTCCCGTGTGAACCTTTCTTTCCTCCTTCTCCGGAACCGGGTATATCGTGCTGCCCATGGTCGGCAAGGATAATGATGCCATAACCGAGTTGCTTCAGATGCTCAACCGATCTCTTCAGGCGCGCATCCGTATCCCTCAGCATGGGCACGACTGAAGGGGAGGATGGCCCGTATTTGTGAAAAACATCGTCTACCCTGCCGATTTGAGCTATCAGGAACTCAGGCTCGTACTCATCTGCGATTTCGATAACTTTATC
>CAZTBA010000082.1:0-17410 GCA_964611725.1 uncultured bacterium | reverse complement strand
AGTATTCCCATACACGATGAAAGAGTTTTTTGAAATGACAGACGGTCGTCAACATCGAGAGGACAGTCTCTACAAGCATTCTGACATTCCATTTGCTACGGGGACAGACTTTAAGGTTATCAGGATCTCCTTGTTTAGCATGGAGGAGTTGGGATATCACCTATATCCCATTCTTTGGTATGTTTCTGTATTTCATAGCGATTCTGGATGTCTACTCCCGCAAGATTGTGGGATGGAAGCTCTCATTTGATGCGACGATAGAATCGGTCAAACAGGTATGGGATCAGGCATTATGTGACGAAGGCTTTCTGGGCTTCGGACAGAGCCCAGAAAGCCTGGAGGCTCTGTCAGATCATGGCACACAGATGACCGCTAAGTCGATCGCTCAATTCTTCAGAGACCTGGGGATCTCTCAGCTGTTTGCCCGGTATCAGGCGCCTACTGACAACGTCTGGATCGAATCGTTCTTTCTAATCTTCAAATATGACTGGCTTCGCTTCCGGGATATCCTTAGTTTCCATCAGTTGGAAGCGTTGATCGCTACCTTCGTGGAATACTATAACTATTATCGCTATCACGGAGCCATTGGCTATGTCACTCCGCATCAGAAGCATATTGGACAGGACCCTCAGATCCTGCAGGCACGACTCAACAGAAAGGAGCAAGCCAGACAGCGGCGATTAGAGACCCATCGACAGCAGTCATCCCAAGTCTTCTCGGAGGCCGCTTGAAAAGTTGCTTCCACCTATATGAGCCTTTGCCTTGACAACTCAGAAACATAGCACTACTAAGATCATTACAATCATTGGCATCTTCATAACCACAAGCTATCTGAAATACTCTTTGGAGCAGAAGATCCTCATAACAGTGGTCAATATGGCTTTGATGACGATGATCCCGAAGTGCATCAGCCAGGCGTCGGATCACTCCGACTCTCGATTCTACCTTTCGCAAAAACAGGGCACCACCATCACTGATTACTACACCACCACCGAAATCAGCTTCAACTTTCTTGCCGGAAATACTTGCGAATGGCAGCATGATTTGGTTGTCCTTACTCATAGCAGTTTCCTTTCTTTAGTTGTTTTGTCTTTGTTTGGACAACTACAAGATAAAACAACTACTTGAAAAAGGAAACTGCTTTTTTATGAATTATTCAGGTTAGACATGTTATTTTGCGAAAGCTGTTTATATGCAGATTCTTCGCTGAATCGTGTGGGTAATTTTCGTCAGTATGAATTTGATTATCTTAACCCAACTTGTGACCTATAGAGGTTTGAGACAATAACTAAGGCTGTGAGCGAAGCTCCCCGCTCACAGGGCAGAGAGCCTCACTAAGGTTGAATAAGAATGAAAAACTCTATGTTTATTTGTTTCATCGGTATAGATGGTTCTGGCAAAACGACGTTGGCCCAGTCGGTATTGCATACTCTGTCTCGGCAGGAAGTAGGTTTTCAATATGTTCATGGTCTCATTCGCCCAATACTGATGAAGCCATTCATGATAGTCGGCCGGTTTTTGTTTGCCCATGGCAAATCGAGAGAATCTAATTACAGCGAGTTCGTCACTGCTAAGCGGAGTCGGCTCTCCAAATATCCAGCATTGTCTTTTCTATATCAAGTGCTTTTGTTTTTGGATTACTTTCCACAAGCGTTTTGGAAAATTACCCTGCCTCTCTTCTTTGGTAAAAGAATTATTTCAGATAGATATATATACGATATCATTGTTAATATGAGCGTAAACATCGGTTTTGATTTGAACAAGGCAATTCGGGCTATTGAGATTTATTTCCAGATCCTACCCAAACCAGATGTGGTTTTCTTGGTAGACGTGCCCGAAGAGGTTTCTCTCTCTCGTAAGGAAGATGTTCCATCTATTGAATATTTACATGAACGGCGCTACATTTACCAAGAGCTTGCAAAAGCTTTTGATATGATGATCGTGAATGGTACAATGACCATAGAGGATTTAACCATGATAGTACTCAAAACGATACGGAGGGGACAAAGCTAATGATGACGGAAGAAGTATTCGGAGGAAACCAGGTTTGTCGAGTGTGCGGCTCAAGTGCTACTACTGATTTTCCAAACTTCCTTGATCTTTATTTAAAACGCTGTACTGTCTGTGGACTGGTATTTAATTGGTCCTGTACCGAGAATTCTGAAGAATTTCTTGGGGAGCATTCAAATTACTATTTCAAGCATGCGGCTGTACGACGGGTAATGTTCAGAGAGGAGCTCCATCGTCTATCAAACTGGTGTTCTGGTAGGACTCTGCTTGACTTTGGGGGAGGGGCTGGTCATCTAGCTGCTGTAGCTATTGAACTTGGGTGGAGTGCTTACGTTGTGGAACCTAACCCTGTGGGCCGACACGTTGCAGCAACGCACAATGGTCTCGTGCATGTTTATAAAGACTTGGACGCATTGCCTGAGAATGTATTATTTGATATAGTCGTGTTAAATCATGTCATTGAACACGTGATGGATCCAATCCTTGAAATGCGCAGGATAAGAGAGAGGATGAAGCCTAAAGGAATTCTATTGACCACGCAACCAAATTTGAACTTTTATGGGACTTCAATATATTATCTGCTCTCCAAGATGCATCTTTTGGATGTTCGGATATTGTCGGAGGGACATGTGTTGGTATGGGGGCAACGGTCACTCACGATTGCGTTGGAGAAAGCTGGTTTTGCTCAGGTGAAGGAAGTTCGCCCACTCTCTGGGAGATGGCTCTACCGTCGATTGCCCGTCTTCGCTGCTCGCCTTTTCAATTATTTTGCTTGGACTTTGGGTGTACGCCCATCTTTTGCACTTATAGCTCGCGCGTAACTGTGTCTCACCTTGGTTTGATGTCAAATCAAGACATGTATAGAATAATAAAACTCTTAAGGAGAGGGAAATGTCCAGATTTCAACATAATAGTGCAACCTGCCAGTTGCTTCGGATGCTTGGCTCACCACTCATAGGCAACAGTGCGCCGGAGCCACTAAGAGAGTCTAAGGAACTTTTTTCATGTGCCTTCAGAAACAGAATTGGACTGATGTATCTCGATGCTTTAAGAAGATCCCACAAGCTGGACAAACTGGCCGCAATGTATAGAGACCTCTCTGATAGAGAGAAAGAAACGTTGATTACTGCGAGTCGTGTATCAAGTGTTCTCCGAAAAGCAAACGTTGATCATGTTATCGTGAAAACGCTACGTCCATATCCAGCTACTCCAAATGATGTTGATGTGGTGTGCCTAGGGGATAAAAGAATATTCAAGAGGGGTGAACGAGCTCTTCAAGAAGCTGGCTATGTCCTGCTCCTTAAAAAGCAGGAGCAAAACGGATACTGTGATCCACGAGGTGCCTATCTTCTCGCGGAAAATAGACATGTGGACGAAATGTATACTGGAGGAAGATATTTCCTGGACTTTTACAGAAATCTGGCCGCGGACCACTTCCAATATATGGATAAATCTAAACTGTCAAATGCTGTTATCAAAGTTTCCCCTGTGGATAGCTGTGAATTCCTTGTACTTGAGCCATTATCAGATCTCTGCACGATCCTGATGCACTCTGTATTTCCACATCAGAGGTATGGTCTCGAGAGTTTCTACACCATTACCTATCGGCTATGTGAAGCAGAGCCTTCAGAAATACAACGTTTTGGAGCATTAGTTCGCTCATACAATTTGGAGTATGCTGCTGCAGCCTTTCTGGCGGTGACACATCGGGTGCACACCGAAGTATTTGGATTTGTGCCACCCAAATTACGTGAGGCACTTGATGCTGTAGGCATGTTGCACTATGAATCTAGGAACTTTGCTCAAAGCAGCCTGGATATGCCCTATGTATTTTCAAAGCGCGTTGTTTGGGGAGCTGTTTTTTGGAAGCTCCGGGAGAAAAATGCATTGAGGAGTATGCTAACGCAATTGGTTAGTATGGTCAGGCCTTCGTTCTTTTCGGACGTAATGTTTGAGATGAGGCGCAAACGCGCCCTAGATCACTATCGTCAATTGTAGAAGGTCCCAGTTCGCTGCTTACAACGGTGACTGGGGTAGCATTTTGTAAACTTCTCTTTTATGAGGGAAGTATTTGAAAGTCTTCACGGGAAGACGGGGGAGCCCATGTCCAGGTACAGAGTGCTTTTTGCTGACTATATAAGATCTGAGATAGGGGGTGGCTATTTTGTCCTAGCGCGGCTTGTCAATTTTTTTTCTATTCACCCTGAGTTAGGAGTAAAACCATATGTTCTTATAAATAATGTTGAAGAATTTGTTGATAGCTTCATTAGCGATAGGGTCACATGGATTCCTTTCACACTTCCTAAACGTGTAGTTTCTCTAAGGAGATCATTAGGGGCAATATCACTAATTCGTGGCGTTTTGGTTATACCTCTTCTCGCAGGCGTTATCTGGCATCTCGTCAATATCTGCAGAAGATATAGGATAAATATCGTTCATGCGAATGGCATTACTTCATTTATCATTCTTTCTATAGTCGCTAAAATAACAGGGGTTAGACTTATCTATCATTTACATGACGCCCTTTTAACAGCGGAGGATGGTGGAACCATGAGTTATCCCACCCGACGCTTACTTCTGTTCTGGATGAAATGCTTTGCGGATAAAATCGTCACGGTTTCTCTGTTTGTGGAAAGGACGATCACAACGCTGCATCGAAGACTGAGGCGGAAAATAACAGTTCTTCACAACGGACTTGATATTCGACAGATTAGACAGGATAGCCCGAAAAGATATGCAGGAGGAGATCCTTTTATAGTTAGTTTTGGTACGTTGAGTCCGCGTAAGGGATTTCATGTTGTGCTGAGATCCATAGAGGTTCTCAGGGATAGATATGGGATTAGGGCAAGGTATAGGATTATAGGAGACGGGGCAGAGCTCCCTTTTCTGGAGAAGTTAATTGACGAGAAAAACCTTAGAGATCAAGTAGAGATTTTGGGGTTTCAAAGTAATGTACATCATTATGTAGCGCAGGCCGATATTATCCTTGTCCCATCTGTGTGGAATGATCCTTTACCTTTGGTCGTGATTGAGTCTATGGCTAATTCGAAGATAATAATAGCCTCAGAGGTTGGCGGTATCCCTGAAATGTTGTCTAACAACGATGGCTTTCTCATCCCCAAGGAGGATCCTGAGGCTATCGCAAGGGCGGTAATTTACATAATGAATCACTCGGAACAGGCAAATTCATTAGCAGATAATGCTTACGAGAGGGTTTGCCGAGAATTCACAATAGAACGTATGGCATCTCGATTACGGGAAATATATGAGGAGGTGCTTCTGTGAAAGTGCTTTTGCTTAATCCTCCATTCCTGTCAAAATACGGCAAATTTTCTCGAAATCAAAGAAGTCCAGCGATTACAAAGGCCGGAACATTCTATTATCCTATCTGGCTTGCTTATGCGACAGGAGTTCTGGAGAGAGAGGGTCACCAGGTAAAACTCCTGGATGCTGTTGCCCGAAGGATGAATTATGCGGGTGTAGAGAATTTCACAAAGGAGTTTTCGCCTGAGATTATCGTTGCGGAAACTTCTACGCCCAGTATTTATAACGATGTGGAGATAGCAGCTCACTTGAAGCAAGCTCTTGACAGAAGATCTTTTGTGCTCTTGGTGGGGACACATCCTTCAGCCTTGCCTGAGGAGACTTTGAGATTGAATAACCTTTTAGACGGGGTTGCCAAGGGGGAATATGACTATATCGTGCGAGATGTCGTCCGTGTTCTTTGTGATGGCGAAAGAAGGAATCTAGATGCAGTTGATGGCCTGAGCTTCAGAGACGAAGGCGGCGAAATATATCATAACCCTCCTCGGGATCCCATAACGAACCTGGATGATCTTCCTTTTGTAAGTGAGGTTTACAAAAAGCATCTGGATATATATGATTACTTCTTCGGCGGTGCTCAATATCCTGTTGTCCAAATTATCTCAGGCAGAGGGTGCCCGAACCGCTGTGTTTGGTGCGTTTGGCCCCAGGTCTTACATGGGCGAGTTTTCAGGCCCAGAAGTGCGAGGAATGTGGTGGATGAGTTAGAATTTATATCTAAGGAGATGCCGGAAGTAAAAGATATCGGATTTGAAGATGATACACTTACGATTGATCAAAGGCGTACAATTCAAATATGTGATCTTATTCAGAAGAAGAAGCTTAAATCATTATGGTATGCGAATGTACGGGTAAATTTGAAATATGAAACTATGCTAAAAATGAAAGCTGCTGGGTGTCGCTTTATGATCGTTGGTTTTGAGAGCGGGAGCCCAGATATTCTGAAAAATATCAAAAAGGGAATAACGATAGAGAGATCACGTAATTTCATGGAAAATGCGAGAAAGGCGGGTATTCTAGCCCACGGCTGCTTTGTAGCAGGAAATCCTGGGGAGACGAGGAAAACTTTGCAGGAAACCTTGGATTTCGCAATGGAACTGAATCCGGACACAGCGCAGTTTTTCCCTATGATGGTTTACCCAGGAACGGAGGCATATGAATGGTCGAGGGTAAATAGATATATTACGACAGAAAGCTTCTCAGAGTGGATAACTGAGGAAGGTCTTCACGATTGCGTTGTCAGTACTCCCGAGCTTGACAGCAAAGAGATTGTAGAATGGTGTGATATGGCTCGAAGAAAGTATTATCTCCGTCCTGGCTATATCTGGTATAAATTCCTGCAAACGGTTATGGTTCCTACCGAGCGTGTAAGGAATATCAAGCAGCTTCGTAATTTTTACAAATATCTTATCAAGGGTTCCTTCAAACGTTTTTGATACAGGGAATTATGAAATACTTATTTTGGATTTCATTAGCAGGATTATTCTATATTTATTTTGGATATCCCATTATATTATGGATATTTGCCAAAGTAAGGCGAAGACCGGTAAGGAAAGGTCCTATTACTCCAGGAATTTCTGTTATAATTGCTGCTTATAACGAAGAGAATGTCATAGGGCAAAGGCTTGAAAATATCTTAAATTCAGATTATCCTTTGGACAAAATAGAGATCGTGGTTAGTTCAGATGGATCCACGGATGGAACAAACTTCATACTGCAAGAAACAGCTTCTCATAGTGAGAATGTACGCTTTGTAAATTCTCCTGAAAGAGGGGGGAAGACAGCGGCCTTAAACAGAGCGGTCCCACATGCCCAAAACGAGATTCTGGTCTTTACGGATGCCAATACGGAGTTTGACACCTCTGCGATAAAGAATCTTGTTCGTCCCTTTGCAGATGAAGAAGTAGGGTGTGTAGCGGGCAGAAAAACGATATACGGGAAAGAGAGCAACACAGAGGCAGAAGGATTCTATTGGAAATATGAGAACTTCCTCAGGGTTCAAGAGAGTCTCATACATTCCTGTGTAGGAGCGGATGGTTCTATATATGCTGTCAGGAAAAATCAATACTGTTTTCCCGATCCTGACAGGGGATATGCCGATGATGGTATGATCTCTATGGCGGTGATAGTCCAGGGACTTCGGCTTATATACGAGCCAGAAGCGAAGGCATACGAGACCTCTTCTTCTTCTCTTTGGCGAGAATATAGACGAAAAATGAGGACTCTATCCGGTGGTTTGGAGTGGATGGTCACCCTATGGAAGTTGCTTATACCGTTTCGGAGTCCAGTATGGTGGCAAATTTGGTCTCATAAACTTTTTAGGTTTGCTATTCCCTATCTTCTGTTATTTCTGTTCTTATCTAGTGCTTTTCTTTTCTCTGAAGGTTATATATATAGCTTGGCTTTCTTCATGCAGATTTTAACTTATTTAATGGGAGTAATGGCTATTTCGGGGGCAACTCACAAAATTTTCAGATTGCCCTTCTACTTAGTATTTATGAATTTTGTCTTTGCATCAGCTTTTATCAGATTTCTCAGACGGAAAAGCGAGGTGAAATGGGAAAAACTTGGCAGGGATCATCTGTAAATCCTGAAAACGAGCAGCGCAAGGGAACTATAATTTCCGGTCTCATTGTCTGGTTCCTTGGTGGTTTCTGGAGGACAAGGCTGACGCTCCTGGGACTCGATCTCACAGCAGCGCTTTCATCATTTTTTGTGTCCTATTTGATCGCTACCAGGATTTTCTCCGCTGGGGGCACCATATCTCAGTATACTCATTCGCTCATTACCCTGGGGTTTTTCTTAGCCGTAAGCATCTATTTTCTGAACGGATATAAGCCGATAGAGGACCGGAGGCCCGAGACGGAGCTGGAAATCTCGGTAAAAGGTATTATTTTCGGATTCTTCGCGGTTTTTGTGGTAAATTTTCTCTTTTTCAAAGGGAAGGGTTTCTCTCGCTACATCATCTTTCTATGGTGGATCATATCACTTATAATACTTCCTTTCTTCCGCCTTGCTCTAAGGGAGATCCACAAATCACTCTGGAGAAGGGGATATCTGAGGGAAAGGGTTCTCCTTCTTGGCAATCTTAAAGGCATCAAATCCATAACTGATAACCTTGCCATACAGCGACACGAGAGGTTTGATTATTTGGGAATTATAAGAGATGAGAATTCAGACTCTGATTTGGTAAACGGACTTCCGGTTCTCGGTACTACGAGCGAATTGAAAGAAGTGGTTGAGAGTCAGAATGTGGACAAAGTTTTTATAGTACCTTATGGTTTTTCCTACGAGCATGTCGCTGAGATATCAGATTATTGCAGGGGAAACAACATTCCGATAAACATTGTTTCTGATGAATTCGATGCAGTTAAACAAGAGGTGAAGGTAGATGAATTTACGGGGCTCCTAACACTCCATCCTATCGGGGATCCCCTCAAAAGTAGGGTAAACAGGCTAGTTAAACGCTCTTTCGATCTCCTTGGAAGCCTTGTAGGTCTGCCGATAGTCGGATTGCTTTACCTGATCATATACATTGCCATTAAAATAGAAGATAAGGGACCTGTGATTTACCGGCGTAAGGTTGTAGGAAAGAAGGGAAGGGGATTTGATGCCTTCAAATTTCGTTCCATGAGGGTGGATGCGGACAAAATATTAGAGGATAATCCTGATCTGAAGATGGAATTCGAGAAGAACTTCAAATTGAAGAACGATCCCCGTCTGACTAAAGTAGGAGCTTTTATCAGAAAATATAGCATTGATGAGTTTCCTCAACTTCTGAATGTGTTCCTGGGACAGATGAGCCTCGTTGGCCCCCGGATGATAGTGGAGAAAGAGCTCGAAAAATATGGGGAATTCAGGGAGAGGATTTTGACTGTCAAACCTGGCATAAGTGGGTTCTGGCAGGTGAGCGGGAGGCAAAAAACCGGCTATGATGAGCGTGTGAAGATGGATATGTTCTACATAGACCGCTGGTCGATATGGCTGGATATAATCATCCTTATGAAAACGTTCTGGAAGGTGTTAAAGACGGAGGGGGCATATTAGCAAAGAGCCCAAATCCAAGGTCAAAAGGCCTAGAGGTAAGGTGGGGGATATATGAAGAAAGCTCTAATAACGGGTATTACGGGGCAGGATGGATCATATCTGGCTGAACTACTGCTTGAAAAGGGCTATGAGGTGCATGGTATTATAAGGAAAGCAAGCACTTTCAATACCGGAAGGATCGATCACCTCTACAAGGATCCGCATATCAACGGAGTACATCTGTTTCTCCACTATGGGGATGTCGGTGATTCGACAAATCTCATAAGGCTTCTCTACGGGCTTCAACCCGATGAGATCTACCATCTCGCAGCGCAGAGCCATGTACGTGTAAGCTTCGATATACCTGAATATACGGCAAATATCACGGCACTCGGCACCACAAGGATTCTGGAAGCCATCAGGGAAACAGGGATCAAATGCAGGTTCTACCAGGCTTCAAGCTCTGAGATGTTCAGCAAAGTTCAGGAAATCCCCCAGAAGGAGACAACACCGTTTTACCCAAGGAGCCCCCATATGCAGTGGCAAAACTCTATGCTTACTGGATGACTATAAACTACAGAGAGGCCTATGGAATCTTTGCCTGTAACGGGGTACTCTTCAATCATGAATCTCCACGGAGGGGGGAAACTTTCGTTACAAGGAAGATCACCCGTGCGGTCGCAAGGATCAAAGCAGGGCTCCAGAAGAAACTTTACCTCGGTAACCTCGATGCAAAGAGGGACTGGGGGTATGCTCCGGAGTATATGGAAGCCATATGGCTTATGATGCAGCAGGAGGAAAGTGATGACTACGTCATAGCCACGGGCGAGGCCCACAGCGTAAGAGAGTTTTTGGAGACTGCTTTCGATTACGCTAAGCTTGACTGGAGAAAATATGTTGAAATCGATCCGAAGTATTTTAGACCGACCGAGATCGATCTTTTACTGGGGGATGCTTCGAAAGCGAGAAGGAAACTTGGCTGGGAACCAAAAGTAAGGTTCGATGATCTTGTTAGGATAATGGTGGAAGCGGATATAGATTTCCTGAACAAAGAGGAGAAGATTAACGTTAGGATATAAAGATGAGTTTCCTTAAGGATAAAAGGATTGTTGTCACAGGTGGTGCTGGTTTTCTCGGGTCCTATGTCGTTGAGAAGTTGAAGCATCGGGGTTGCACTGACATATTTGCCCCGAGGAGTGGAGATTACGATCTAAGGGAAAAGGAAGAGCTTATAAGAATGTATGAAGATTTCCAGCCGGACATCGTCATCCATCTGGCTGCCGTTGTAGGTGGCATAGGAGCAAACCGCGAAAACCCCGGGAAGTTCTTCTATGATAACGCGATCATGGGAATACAACTGATCGAGTACGCCAGGAGATACGAGATCGAAAAGTTCGTAGCGATCGGAACGATCTGTTCATACCCCAAGTTTACCCCAGTTCCATTCAAGGAGGAAAACCTGTGGAACGGATACCCTGAAGAAACTAATGCTCCCTATGGTATCGCAAAGAAGATGATGCTTGTGCAGCTTCAGAGCTATAGACAGCAGTATGGATTTAACGGGATATTCCTCCTTCCCGTGAACCTCTACGGTCCGAGGGATAACTTCGACCTGAAATCATCCCATGTAATCCCTGCCATGATAACGAAATTTCTGGAGGCGGAATCCAAGAATGGAAAAGAGGTTATCCTCTGGGGTGATGGCTCCCCTACAAGAGAATTTCTGTATGTGGAGGATGCTGCAGAGGGGATAATCCTTGCAGCTGAAAGGTACAACAAGCCTGATCCTATCAACTTGGGAGCCGGATTCGAGATATCAATAAAGGACCTCGCGAACCTCATAGCGAGGCTTATCGGCTATAATGGAAGGCTTATATGGGATACCTCAAAACCAAATGGCCAGCCAAGACGTATGCTCGATACGGCAAAGGCGAAAGAGGAGTTCGGTTTTGAGGCAAAGATGAACTTTAAGAAGGGGCTAAGAAAGACCATAGAATGGTATATGGGGATTTTGAGTTAGAATCAGAGGGCAGGCTATAGGCATAGGACGTAAATGGATAAACGCGGAGATGTGGGAGCAAACAGTCATGTTTGACAGGGGCATTTTTTACCTTGCCTTTGATGGATTTTACCTGTAAATTTCTATTCGTTATCTACTCAATATCTACTGAGTTTATACCCCACGATGAAAGATGGAAAGCTTCCATTGTGATGTATATGCTGACCTGAAATATACCGGAGATTAATATGATCATAACCCAAACCCCCCTACGCATAAGCTTGGTCGGGGGTGGTACTGACCTTAAAGCCTTTTACTCTCTCGAAGATGGGATGGTTCTGAGCGCTGCGATAGACAAGTATGTCTACGTGATAGTCAAGGAGCGCTTCGACGATAAGATCTATATCAACTACTCCAGAAAAGAAATTGTGGATGGAATTGAGGAAATCCAACACGAGCTTGTGCGTGAGGCGATGTGGATAACAAGGGTCAGGAAGGGGGTGGAAATCACCACTCTGGCGGATATTCCTTCCGAAGGCTCGGGACTCGGCTCATCAAGCAGCCTTACAGTCGGTCTTCTGAATGCCCTCTACCAATATCAAGGAGAACAAATCCCCCCTGAGCGCCTGGCCCGGGATGCCTGCGAGATCGAGATAGATCGATGCGGTAAACCTATCGGGAAACAGGACCAGTACATAGCTGCGTACGGCGGGGTAAGAACTTTCACCTTCAGGTCTGATGAATCTGTCGTAGTAGAAAAACTCCTCCTTTCAGATGCTCGGATGCGAAAGCTCGGCTCGAACCTCCTCCTCTTCTATACCAATAAGACCAGAAAATCCGTTGATATCCTCCGCGAACAACGTGATCTTACCTTGCAAAAGGTCGATGAGCTCCGGGAGATAAAAAACCTGGTTCCTGAAGCAAGAAATATCATGTTTTCGGAGGCTGGAGGATTCGATGGGCTCGGACGACTCCTTCACGAGAACTGGCTTCGAAAGAGGGAACTCGCGAGCAGAATTACCAACGGTGATATAGACGATATGTACCAGCGTGCCCTGGATGCCGGTGCCATTGGTGGAAAAATCTCCGGTGCCGGGGGCGGCGGATTCCTCCTCCTATATGTTCCCCGTCACAAGCAGGATGCTGTGCGGGAGGCTCTGAGCGACCTGAGGGAACTCCCTTTCCTTCTGGAAAGGGATGGAAGCAAGGTTATATTCAATATGAGGAGTTATCCATCAAGATAAGTAAAACACCTGCGCCAGGGCTAATGGTTTTAGGTAATTTTTACAAACCTTTTGTTGTTTGCTCCCGGAACCTCACCCCCGTCCCCTCTCCGCAGGCGGAGAGGGGAACTTTCAGGGTAATATAACTATGCCGGAACGTTCTGCAGATTGGTTACGCCAGGCAAAGAGGGATCTGAGACATGCGGTACATTCCCTGGAGGATAAGGATTACGAATGGGCATGTTTTGCATCCCAACAGGCTGCGGAGAAGGCGGTTAAGGCGCTCTACCAGACTCTGCATGGCGATATCCGAGGGCACGTGATAAGCCAGATGCTTGGAAACCTTCCCACAGAGATTACTGTTCCAGGTGAATTGATTGAAGCTGCGCTCCGTCTGGATAAACTATACATAACCACACGCTATCCGAATGGATTCGAAAGAGGGACTCCGGGGGATTTCTACACCAGTTCCGAAGCCCAGGAGGCGATAAGCTATGCTGAGGGAATCCTCCATTTCTGCGAAGGGCGTATTCCTTAGAAGAGAGGAAACGATAAAGGCTCTGAAGACGATCGCTGCCAAAGTAAAGATAGATTATCCTGAAGTCCGGGAAATCCGCCTCTTCGGATCCTTAGCTAAGGGAAACCACGGTCCCGGAAGCGATGCTGATCTGCTTATCATACTGGAAAAAAACAACCTTGAACACCCGGAAGATCGTATCCCACAGTTCCTGTGGTTCTTCCTGAAGGCTCCACTCCCAGTGGAGGTATTTCCATATACCAAAGAGGAGATCTCACAGATGCTTAGAAGGGGAAACAGGTTTATCCGGAATGCTTTGGAAGAAAGCATAGACCTCTGCAGATAACTCTGAAACTTGACAAGAAGGAACTGATATGGACATCCGCTCTTTCACACAGGATTATCTCGAAAACCTCGCTGCCAGCTTGGACGAACTTTCCTTAGATGATATCTCAGAAGTAGCTGAAATAATTTACCAGGGATACCTGGACGGCCGCCAGGTCTTCATAATGGGAAATGGCGGCAGCGCTTCTACCGCTTCCCATTTCGCCTGCGACCTCGGAAAGGGTACAATCGTCCTCGGAAAACCCCGCTTCCGCGTGATCAGCCTGAACGACAACATGGCACTTATGACTGCCCTCTCGAACGATTTCGGATACGAGAACATCTTTGTGGAACAGCTTACAAACCTCCTTAACCCCGGAGATATCCTTATCGCCATAACTGCGTCGGGAAACTCCGAAAATATACTGAGGGCTGTGGAATATGCCAAATCCAAAGGAGCTGCAACCATAGGATTTGTAGGGTTCGGGGGTGGGAAACTTCGCTCCTTAGCTGATTTCTCTATCGTCATTTCAAGCAGAAACTATGGCCGGGTGGAGGATGTCCACCTCGTCTTAGAACACCTTATCTGCCAGTATTTGGAGAAGAGATTGAACGGCAATGGGTGATTGGGATGAAGTTTCCAGTTGGAGACGTAAACGGTCACGTTTCTCTTCTTATTTACATCCCTGAATAAGTTCCAGAATGATGATGGGTGAGGTAGCTACTTGGCCCGCTTCAATCTTCCGCTTCTGATTACTAAGTGAACAGATTTAACTCCGCAATTGGTTCAACATGAAAGCTTTCTTGCTCGCTGCCGGGGAAGGGACGAGGCTAAGGCCTATAACTTATACAACCCCTAAGTGCCTTGTCCCAATAAGGGGAAGACCCCTCCTTGACTACTGGTTTGACTTGCTGCATCTCCACGAAGTGGACGAGGTTCTTATAAACCTCCACTACCTCGCGGATAAGGTGGAGGAGTATCTCCAAATTAGGGAATCGATCGATGTGAGCGTAAAGATACATAGGGCCTATGAAAGGAAGCTTCTGGGAAGCGCTGGGACAATCCTCAGGAACAGAGATTTCGTCAGAGGTGAGGAGTCGTTTCTCATACTTTACGCCGATAACCTAACAAATGTCAATCTGACGGATTTCCTTTCCTTCCATGGAAGCCATCCTATGCCTGTTAGCCTCGCCCTGTTTGAAGCGCCTGATCCGAGGCAATGTGGGATAGCGGAACTCGACGGAAACGGGGTCATCATCGGCTTTGAGGAGAAACCGCCGAACCCTAAGAGCAACCTGGCAAGCGCTGGGATATACGCTGCAGGGGAGGAAATATTCGATTTCATCCCAGAAGGTGAGGCGGACCTCGCACGTGATGTGCTCACGAAGTTCGTCGGAAGGATGCTTGGATATACAATGAAAGAACGCTTAATAGACGTAGGGACGATTGAGAACTACATGAAAGCGCAGGAGATGGAATTATAGGGAATATGAGTCATTATGTCAGCATCTCCAAGCAGAACACAATGAACTCAATGATTTAATGACTACTTTATGTCTCCGCTGGAAGTGTAGAATCGAGGTCATAGCTTGAAGAGAGCCGTCTTTCTGGACAGAGATGGGGTCATAAACGAATCTCCCCCACGACATGACTATGTGAAAGTCTGGGAGGAGTTCCGGTTTCTTCCGGAAGTTCCAGAGGCAATAAAGAAGCTCAATCGGGCGGGATTTTTCGTCATAGTTGTCTCAAACCAAAGGGGGGTAGCGAGAGGGCTCTTCACGGAAGAGGATCTCGAGGATATCCACAGCAGAATGCTCGATGAGCTCCGCTCTGAAGGAGCGAAAATAGATGCCATATACTACTGTCCCCATGATGTAAGCGATGACTGCGACTGCAGGAAACCTAAACCTGGTATGATACTAAAGGCAAGGGAAGAACACGATTTAGATCTCCCGGGCTCTTTTATCGTCGGCGATTCGACATCTGATGTTGAGGCCGGAAGAAGGGCGGGGCTGAAAACCATATACCTCGGGGATGGAGTTTGCGGTGCGGATTTCCGAGCAGGGGGCCTCGCCGAAGCGGTGGGGATAATTTTAAATAATAGAGATTGAAGTTCAAATTTGAGGCACTTAGGACTTTTGGTGTAAGCGGGGAGTAGTCCATGACAATGCTTGATAGATAGTTGATGGTTATTGGGTGGTATACGACAGCGAAATGAAAACTAAAAGAGCAATCAAAGAGATAGAATACATTCTGCCGCGCGTAAGGGAGATTCTTAGAGGGATTTACGGTGATCGCCTTACGGATGTTATTCTTTATGGTTCCTTTGCCAGAGGTGAGCCTACTGAAGATTCAGATATAGACATCGCGGTTGTGCTCAAGGGGAAAACAGACAAAACGGAGGAGATAGACAGGATATACGAATTATTGTATGAATTGATGCTGGAAACGGGTGAATTGATATCTGTCTATCCTGTGTCTGAGGAGGAAGTTGAGAACGTAATATGGCCTCTGTACTATCATATAAGGACTGAAGGCATAAAGATATGAAGGAAATAGAAGCCCTAATGCAGAAGGCTATAAGGGCCGTAGCAAGTTCGGAACTACTACTGAGGGAAGGAGATTTTGATAGTTCAGTGTCTCGTTCCTAGTGAATAGGAAACACATGGAATGAAGCTTCACTATGACTAGATTTTCTGAATCACAAAACGTATATTTGAGGAGGCTCAATGAAGGCGCTCGTTACTGGGGGGGCAGGATTCATAGGTTCACATATAGCTGACAGGCTTCTTGAAGAGGGATACGAGGTAAGAGTAGTTGATAACCTTGAGAAAAGAGTGCATCCCAAGGGAAAGCCTCCCTACATATCTGAGGAAGTGGAGTTCGTAGAGGGGGATGTTAGGGATAAAGACCTTATGGATGAAGCCCTCTCGGGAGTCGACTTTGTTTTCCATCAGGCGGCCTACCAGGACTATATGCCGAACTACAGTAAGTTCTTCAGCTCGAATGTTGTGGGAAGCTCGCTCATATACGAGATAGTAAATGAGAGAAAATATCAGATCCGAAAGATTATCTTTGCTTCCTCACAGGCTGTCTACGGTGAGGGACAATATCAGTGCGAGGAGCACGGTTTCATCGAACCCCCGGCAAGGCCACAGGAACAGCTTGTGGAGGGAGACTGGGAGGTGCGCTGCCCTTACTGCAATCGTCATATGAGACCGCTCAGGCTTGGAGAAGAGCACTCCAACCCTTACAACCAATATGCCCTCTCCAAATACAGCCAGGAGTTACTTTCACTCCGGCTCGGAAAACTACTCGGGATACCTGCAGTGGCCCTCAGGTACTCCATAACCCAGGGCCCCAGACAGTCCCTCTACAACCAGTATTCCGGTATATGCAGGATTTTCACTCTCCGCCTTTTGAGCGACAGATCTCCTATAGTCTATGAGGATGGGTTGCAGCAGAGGGACTACGTCCATATAAATGATGTTGTAGAGGCGAATATGACCGTCCTGGAAAGTGATGAAGCCAACTTCGAAGCTTTCAACGTCGGAAGTGGTCGGGCGACTACTGTTATAGAATATGCCAATCTGCTTTCCAAAAAACTCGGAAAGGATATCGAGCCTGTGATCCCTGGCGAGTACAGGCTTGGTGATAATCGACACAGCGTCTCAGATATATCGAAACTCGAAAGGCTTGGATGGAAACCTAAAAGGTCGCTCGACGATATATTTGAGGATTACCTTTCCTGGGTTAATTCCCTGGGGGATCTTTCGGGCTATTTCGTAGAGGCGGACAGGATGATGAGGGAGATGGGGGTTGTTAGGAGCAGTAAGGCGTAGGGCGTAGAGCGTAAGGCGTAAGTCATATAGTTGAATTATGAAGTCATTGGGTCATTGAGGTATTTATGTTCTACTTGGAATGTTGTGAAGGGGGTTATATTGACGAACCTTGCAGGGATAAGCTGAAACGAGATGCCTATACCC
>CAZTBA010000081.1:0-17799 GCA_964611725.1 uncultured bacterium | reverse complement strand
TATGACTTTTTGCAATGCCCCCGGGGGGCACGAGTTTATGCAAGACTACACACCGAGGCGTCTCTACAGATAAGCGTCTGAAAAGGCAATAGCGACTGAAGAATCTCAGATGCCATTGGCAGAAGCCCAAAAGCATTACTGAATTCGGCACTTGTGCCGGATTCAATGATAATCTAAGCATTTGATCTGCAATAGAATAGGGGGTAATGTATGCCCGGAATCGCAGGAATATTGGATTCAGAGAATAGGATAGATTCTCACGAGTTATTGGATAGAATGTGCAACGCGGTGCGGCACGAGAGTTGGCATAAAGAGGATCGGCATATAGATCCTCCGATCGCAATTGGACTGGTACATCTTGGGATTTTGAATCCGGAGCCACAACCGGTTTTTAACGAAGATAGATCACTGTGGATCATAATGGAAGGGGAGATCTACGACTACGAGCGAGAGAAGAGAAGTTTGGAGGAAAAGGGGCATGTTTTTTCCACCAATAATGATCCTGAATTTGCGCTCCACATGTATGAGGAATATGGTGAGGATTTTGCTCAACAACTGAATGGACAATTTAACTTGGCTATATTTGACAGGCGAAGAAAAAGGTTGTTGATAGCAAACGATCGGTTTGGACAAAGACCCCTTTACTACGCCGAGTATAACGGACGTTTGCTTATTGCTTCGGAGGTGAAGGGAATCTTGGCTGATGAAGCATTTGATAAGGTTATTGATGATTTTGCTGTATCCAATTTCATCACGTTAGGATATATTCTGGGCTGTAAGACTTATTTTAGAGGGATTAAACTCTTACCTCCAGCATCCCTTCTGGTCCATGAGGAAGGCAAGACATCCTTAAAACGGTACTGGGATATACAGTATATAGATGATTACAAGACCTTTAGGAAACATGATTACATCGAAGAATGTTCGCATTTATTGGCCCGGGCAGTTGATCGACGGATGCAGGGCAACCACGAAATAGGTACTACCTTAAGCGGAGGGTTAGATACTAGAACCATAATAGCGAATATTGATCGGACGTACTATCCGATTCACACATTCACCTATGGAGAATATGGTTGCTCAGATTCCCTATTGGCGGAGGAAATTTCAGCCTTATTGGGTTCAGATCACCACTTTTTCGAACTTGAACCTGATTACCTTATCAAATATGCTCACAAAGCCGTCTATCTAACGGACGGTATGTACAATTATATTCACTCCCGGGGTGTAAAAGTTACTGAGGAAATGGTCAAATATATAAACATCTGTTTTCACGGAGGTCAACCGTTTGATCATCCTCTGTCGATACGCTCTGTAAATAAGAAAATCCCATCAGACGCTGGAGATGAATTGATCCTTCCATATGTGTGGTTCGCGCTTCCTCTGGAAGTACAGAAAGCGCTGTTTACGGATTCTTATTATCCTAAAGTTGAGAACTCTTTGCCGGTTTCTATACAAGAGATACAGCCTAAACAACGGATAGATTCAGCCTTTAATCGCCTGCATTACTATTATATGCGAAACATGCTCATACGCTTCTGCATCCCAGATACCATCACTTTCCGTAACACGATCGAGACTCGGTTCCCGTTATTGGATAACGACCTTGTGGACTTCGTGCTTACTGTTCCACCAAAGTTAATGAGGGATAAGTATATTTTAGCTAAGGTCTTTGTGCGTTTCTTTCCGGAATTAGCAGAAATTGCCTATCAGAGGACAGGTTTACCATTGACTGCCGGCAAGTTCCGTTCTAAGTTACATCATGCTGTAGGTAAAGGATTGAAACCATATAAGAGAAAAGTTTTCAAGGGTCTCCGTAAGCTTACTGGTAAGAACCTTACACCAGAAAGGCGATATCACTGGGCTTGGGAAAGATGGTTTAGCAAGGATATGGAATTCCAAAACTTTGCCCGTGAGACTTTATTGAGCGAGCAAGCTAAGTCTAGGGGATATTTCAAGTCGGAGACTGTGGAACGTGCACTGCGGGAGCAAGAGCACGGACTGGCAGACAATTCCCAGTTGATTGGGAGATTGTTAACCTTTGAGATCTGGAATAAGTTGTTTATCGATGGGGAAAGCTGGCAATAAAGATTCCCTTCATGGCAGCCCGGAGGATATAATGCCCGGAATCGTAGGAATAGTCGATACACAAAGCAAAATAGATATTCATTCTTTGCTGAAGCTTATGTGCAATCAAGTTCGGCATCAAGACTGGTATCTGGAAAACCAATATATCAGTCCGCCTCTTGCTATCGCGAGAGTTCATTTGGGAATCCTAAATTCTGAGCCTCAACCGATTTTTAATGAAGATAAGTCATTGTGTATAATGATGGAAGGTGAGATTTACGATTACCAAGATCTTAAAAAGGACCTGATATCAAAAGGGTACGAGTTCTCTATCAATAATGATCCCGAACTTGTTTTGCGTTTATACCAACATTACGGTGAGGATTTTGTCCACAAATTAAATGGTGAGTTTATCCTGGCCATCTGGGATAGTAAGTGGCAGAAGTTGCTGATCGCAAACGATCGGTACGGTGCGAGGCCATTCTATTATGTTGAGCATAATGGAAGACTATTGTTCGCATCAGAAGTAAAGGCTATTTTAGAGGACCGGACTTTCAATAAGGTTGTTAATAATCTCGCCATATCTGATTTTATCTCTCTGGGCTATATCTTAGGTGACAAAACCTATTTTGAGGGGATTAATCTTCTTCCACCTGCATCTATTCTAGTTTATGATAGGGATGGTCTTTCGATAAAGGCATACTGGGATATCAACTATGCCGAAGATTACGAGAGCTATTCGGAAGAAAGTTATGTAGAAGAGCTTTCGAACCTTTTATGGCAGGCGTTGGAACGCTGTATGCAGGGTAATCACGAAATAGGCACTACCTTGAGCGGAGGCTTAGATACAAGAACGATAGTCGCATATATTGATAAGAAACACTACCCACTTCATACTTTTACCTATGGTCCGGCAGGCTGCTCAGATGCGAAATTGGCTGAGATGGTCGCTGATTGCTTGGGAACGACACATCACTTCTTTGATTTAAAGCCAAGTTATCTGATCGATCACATAAGAAGGGCTGTGTGGCTGACGGACGGCATGTTAAACTACATTCACTCTCGTGGAGTAGCTGTTTCCAAAGATATAGCACAACATAATGTAGATATCTGTCTCTTTGGCAGGCAATCCCTTGATGATCCCATGTCGATACGTTCGGTCAAAAAGGATCTGCCAGCCAATGCTACGGAGGATATGTTTCTACCTTACTCATGGGATGCGATTTCTCCAAAGCTAAGAGAGGAACTGTTCACAGATTCTTACTACTCTATTATAAGAGATTGTATATCTATTTCAATAAGCCAGATACAGCGAAACCCCAGTATACGTTTGGCAAGTAACAAATTGCATTATCATTACATGAAACAAATGTGGCCGCGCTTCCTTTTTCAAGATGTCATTACTTTTCGAAGTACTGTAGAGATCAGAAGACCGTTTCTCGATAATGACTTGGTGGACTTCATACTTACAATTCCACCTAAGCTAAGAAGAGATAAATACCTTCTTATCAGAGTATTTGTCAGGTTCTTCCCGGACTTGGCACGGATTCCCTATCAGAGGACCGGATTGCCATTGACAGCCGGTAGATTAAGGTCAAAGGTTCATCATAGTCTTGGCAAAGGGTTAAAACCTGTGAAAAGGAGATTCTTCCGAGAGATGAGAAGAATATCAGGCAAAGATTTGGCACCGAAGAGAAAGTATGGGTGGGGTTGGGATGAATGGTTCACTAATGATAAAGAGCTGCAAGGTTTTACGCGTGATACTCTATTAAGTGAGAGGGCCAGGTCAAGAGGTTACCTAAATATGAGTGCTGTAGAAAACATTTTGCTGAGCCAGGAGAAAGGCTTAGCAGCTAATGCTCAGCTTATTGGAAGATTACTAACTTTTGAACTGTGGAATAGGATGTTCATGGATAGGGAAAATCTTTTGTAGAGAAAGGTATTTGAGTTCAGAGCTCGATAGCTGTTATCTGGGAGGATTGATTGTTACTACAAGGAGATTTCTATGCCCTTTGATGTACGGGGTCTGAACTTCTCTGATACGCTGAAATCGGAAAAGCTGGATATTTCCCGTAAGTGCCTTACGAAGCTTGTTATTACCGATATTCTCAAATCTATCAAAAAATCAGACAGCATTATTGATCTTGGTTGCGGCGTTGGTTTTTTGGTGAAACAACTTAGAAAGAAAGGTTATTCGATCTGGGGTATTGATTCATGTCCGAGAGGTGATGCTTTAAGATCGTCTATAAGGCAATATGTGTTTGAAGGTGATATCACGACCTATGAATTTGGGCAAAAATATGATGTAGCCATACTGTGCAGAGTTTTGGAACACTTGCCTGATTATTTGTCTTACCTCAATAACATTGATTCAGTTATTACCGACAGTGGTTTGCTACTGATCGTGGTTCCCAACGACTGGCCCTTTGACTTCACAGTTTGCCCCAACTGCAACCAAGTGTTTTCTGCGATGGGCCATCTGTGGCGCTTCACAAAAGCCAGCTTAGAAGGTGAACTCAAACATATATTTCATAGTGTTTCCGTTAAAACTGTTTACAATGGAAGCTTTTGGAGCAAATTCATTATTTCCAGGACGAGATATTTCCTGCCTCCTCCTGTACTTGAAAGACTGGATAGTCTGTCTCTCAGATTTAGTGAGGTCGAAGGCCGCTGGCTTTTAGCCTCTTGCAGCGGATACATAGGAATGCGAAAGGAACTGCTACCGAAAGCCTTACATTTTTCTCAGGATGAAACATACAAGAGGATTCGCAAATTTATCTCGGTTAATAGCCAATCGGAAATCGGTGTCTTTAAGAATGGCCATGGACAATCCTGAGCTCCATATGGGCGTCTTTGAGACACTATTACCGGTTGCTGTTCAGTTTGTTAACACTCTGTTACTTGAAGGAAATTCGAACATCGAAAGAGTAGAATGAATGAGCGGATATCCGTCAGTTTCCATTATAGTGCCTGTGTATAACAGCAAAGATACAATTAGAATGTGTCTGAAATCGCTTCTGAATCTCGATTACCCATTTGACAGATTGGAGATATTAGCAGTTGATAACAACTCGACAGATGGGAGCAAAGAGATCATAGCTCAATTTCCAGTCACTTATCTTTTGGAAAACAAGGTTCAGACTTCGTACGGTGCCAGAAACAAAGGTATAGAAAACGCATCTGGTGAGATTCTGATCTTTACCGATGCAGACTGTATTGCTGATCCTCAGTGGTTGAGGAATCTGCTGGAGGGTTTCAAAGAGAGAAATGTGGGTTGCTGTGCAGGTGAAATTCTCCCCTATAAACCGTTTTCTCTGGTGGAAGTATACTCCGCAAGGAAGGGATTTATTTCTCAGAGAATTACGCTGAGCAAACCCTTCCTTCCTTTTCCTCAGACCGCGAATGTGGCCTATCGAAGGGAGGTTTTCGAAAGGATCGGTGCATTTAACCATCGCCTTATCTCCGGAGGAGATGCCGATTTTGCCTGGAGGATGCAGCTCCAGACAAACCTTAAGATAGAATACTGCCCTGAGGCCATTGTCTATCATAAGCATCGATCATCCCTCAAAGGACTCTTTAGACAGGGAGAAAAATACGCTATAGGCAAACAACATCTGCATTCTCTTTATCCAGAATATCCAGTGCGCTCGTTATTGAGAGAGCTTCAGGTTGACTTCAACTCAACGGTTAAAAATACCTTACGTTTTCCCTTTCGCCTGTGTATGTTCTTGTTAAGGAGGATGGACAAGGTAGAGCTATTGAGACCATGGTTAGACCTTCTCATGATGTGGGCCCGCTTCTATGGGATGATGAAATCCCGAGCAGACCTTAAACCACCTTTGACTAAATCAGTTGATGCTAATGATCGGAGGATAACAAAGGTCCTTTTCTTGGACAACGCGGCTAAAGTAATCTCAGGTGCGGAGTTTAGCCTCATCTATCTGATAAGAAATCTGGATAGAGAAAAGTTTCTCCCGATTGTCGCCTGTTGGCGACAAAGTCCCCTGGGCGAAAGACTCTCGGAAATGAAAGTGGATGTGTTTGACATCAGATTTCCCAATCTGCAAAGGAACTCCTCGAGGATCCTCGGTGTTCGGCTGATTAGTCCTTTCGTTATACTGAAGAATGGTTTTGACCTTTTTAAGTGCGTCTGGAAGTTAGCAGCTTTAATGAAAAAGGAGAAAATTGAAATTGCTCATGTTAACACGATGCTCTGCCGGTTACCAGGCCTTTTAGCCGCCAAATTATCCGGCACCAAGATAATCTGGCATATCAGGGACTTCGTGATACAGAGCACTTGGCTGAAGCTCTACGACCTGCTTTCAAGGTTTGTCGATCAGATCATAACAGTCTCGGATGCATGTCAGGTTCAATTTTCCAGGAAAGATCGGATAGTCACAATCTATAACGGGTCTGACTTAAATAAATACAAGTTTGACTCAAGGTTAAGATATAAATTCCGTAATGAGTTGGGGTTAGACGATGGAGATATAGCGGTAGGAAATATCGGACTGTTAGTTAGGTGGAAAGGCATAGAAGTTCTCTTAGATGCAGCTAAGATAGCCCTTCGAAGGAATGAACGCTTGAAGTTTCTAATAGTGGGAGACGATTTTAGTGCCAAAGAAGATAATTACAAGGATGTCTTGGTTGGGAAAGCTAAGGATTTGAAAATTGAGAAACATGTGATCTTTACAGGTTTCAGGGATAACGTTACTGAGGCAATGTCAGGTATAGACATTGGGGTTATAAGCTCTATAAGACCTGATCCGTTTCCCAGATCTGTGGTTGAGATGATGGCAGTGGGTGTTCCATTAATAGCTTCCAAGATTGGAGGGATCCCGGAGGCGATAGAGGATAATTTTTCCGGGTTTTTGGTAGATCCAAATAATCCTAATGCCTTGGCAGAGACAATTATTATGCTTTCGGAGAATGATGGATTGCGCCAGACCGTGGGCAGGCAGGCTGCTCAAATATCAAAAGATAGGTTTGATATACAGACCAATGTTAGCAAGACAGAGGAAATTTACCATTTGCTGGATCGGCAAGTTCAATAGGATCAGGTTTTATTCACCGTATGGGGATTCCAGATGCCTTATTCTACAGTTTGTCAGCTTTGCGGAAGCTCTAAGTCTTCGGTAATAGTTCCATCGGCTAAACCTGGAAAAGTGGTAAGGTGTAAGGAATGCGGATTCACCTATGTTAGCTCGCGCAATGAAGAGCAAATGATAGACGAGGTTGCAGGCCGGGTAATCAGGCCTGAGATACCAGAGGATAGAATAAAAGAAGCAGAATATAGGAAGGCGAATTTTCTTATTAGACTAAAGCAACTGGAAAAATATATAGGCGACAGGAAAGGGAAGCTCCTGGATGTTGGATGCAGCGAGGGGACCTTTTTATATGAAGCTGAAAAGATGGGGTGGGAAGTGTTCGGGATTGAGCCCGAGTATGGGACTTCAAATTATGCTGTTGAAAAATATAAACTTAATGTCCTGACAGCAACTCTTCAGGAGGCTGGTTTTGAGGATGACTACTTCGATGTTGTGACCTTCTATCACTCGTTAGAGCATATTCCAGATCCGAAAGCCGCCTTACTCGAGGCGAAAAGAATTTTGAAACCCGGGGGTCTTCTCGTAATCGAGGTCCCAAACATAGAATGTATGAGTTATAAGATTTTGAGAAGTAGATGGAGATCCTTCATGGTTTACTCTCATTACTTCTTTTTCTCGCCGGAGACTTTGAAAAGGATACTGACCCAAGCTGACTTTGAGGTTTTGGGATGTATGAAGGCAGGAAAGATTATAAGCCTGAGGTACTTTTTGGGACGTTTAGTGAGATTTAAGTACTTTGGGAGATTTTCGAAGGTTCTTTTTGACACTGTAAATCTCCTCAAGTTGGGCGATATTTCCATATTTTTGAACTTGGGAGACATCATAATTACCTATTCCCGTAAGCCAAAATCTGCTTAAGAAGTGATTTCTGAGATTATACGATTGTTGCGAGAGGAGTTTGGGTATAGTCTATGACTCATGTATTTGTTAAGCAAAAACAGTATCTTAAGCTGCGGCTGAAACGGAATTAGCTAAAGAGAAAAGAAATAGGGAAATTATGAAAAGGTTGCTTAATTATCTAAGCAGTGTGAAATATGTTGGCTATTATATAGCTTTGACCGGGTTATGTCTATCGGTCATGTTTTCACTCGTGATTTATCCCAAAATCGCTGTTCCGTATCATGCTGTATTAGATCCAGACGGCTATGGTGCTTTAGGACATGGTCTTTGGATGAATGGTAATCTTTCATACTTTCCGGACAATCAACCGTCAGTAGAGAGGGGCCCTATTTATCCCCTATTTTTGGCTTCTCTATTGATGATTACAAATGGTTTGTGGCCGTACTCTGTCCAAGTGGGTCAGAGCGTTTTATTTGGGCTCATGTGTTTAATGGTATTTTGGATGTCAAAGACTCTTTGGGGCAAAAATATCGCAGTTTTAACTTCAGTACTCTGTGTTTTCCATCCTTTCCTAATTTGGTATACTAGCAGAATATGGATAGAGACTCTGGCAATATTCCTTTTTACCTCATTAATTGCCGCAGTCCTTTACTTAAGTTTAAGGCCAAATATGTCAAGATCCCTCCTAGTTGGTTGTATCTTAGGTATAAATATCCTTTCTAAAGGGACTTTCTTGCCATTCATAGTTATTGTTCCACTATTACTGGGATATCTGAAGGACAAGAAAATCAGGTGGCAATACATCTTGTGTATTGTTCTTACCGCGTTAATTCTTATATTTCCCTGGTCCATTAGAAATCGGCGGCTTACAGGTAAGTTTATTCCGGTTCATTTGCTTGTCGGCCTTAATTTCCAAATAGGTGACGGCGTAGTGGAGAACTACTCAAAGTCACCTTTCTCGTTTTCCGATCTCTGGGATATGGGTTTGGAGAAGAGGACCTCCCTGCAATCAAGTATTCCGGAGAACCTACAAAGATGGGAAAGGGAGGTCCTTAGTAACGATATATTTCTCAAAGACAGTATTAACAGGTATCTTGACAATCCATTATTCTTGCTCAAAAAAATGGCCTTGAATTCTTTTTTATATTGGACTCTCGGAGAGAATAAGCTGAAAACCATAGTTATTAGTCTACTGCAAGTTCCTTTGTTGGTTTTGTTCATCCTGTCTGCATTCAGGATATTGAAGCAGAAGGGCATAAGGACAATTCAATTCACACATATTTCGTTAGTATTGGTATACTTCATGTTTCACCTTCCTGTAGTTGCGTGTGCCAGGTACTCCGCTGTCCTAATCCCAACGATGCTTACGTATGCGCTGGGGATACTTAAACCAGTATTGAATGGCAAACATGAATCTTCTTGAAGCTGCGGCCAACATATACAATGGACAACGGGTATGTTGTTCTAAGGGAGGAAGCGCGAGGTACCAAGCAGAAACTTAAGTTGAGGAAAGTCACGAGTTGTCAACATAATTTGATTCTGAGGATTAGAAAATGTTTAAATCAAAAGTAGCAGTTCTAAGAACTTCCCCTGGAACCGTTCTTGAGGATTATCACAGGCTTATGGAGATGTCCGGTTTTAAGGATTTCCTCGATAGCAGTAAACCTGTTATCCTTAAAGACAACATTTCCTGGCATTATCCTTTCCCTGGTGCAAACACAACCCCCTGGCAGCTTGAAGGTGTTGTGAGAGTATTGAAAGGTTCAGGATATGATGAGCTTGTGGCAGTGCACAATAACACCGTGGTTACTGATCCTTTTAAGGGAGGTCGTCTGAACCTTTTGTCCGCGATATACAGAGAATATGAAATTCCGGAGCTGTATAATTTCCTGTCAGAGGATATGAAATGGGTATTATACAAACCTAAAGGCAAAATGCTTGCTCTCGATCGCATTTATCCTGATGGAATCTATATCCCGGAGTTTTTCATAGGCAAGAACATCGTCCACCTTCCGACTATGAAATGTCATATCTACACTACCACAACCGGTGCGATGAAAAACGCATTCGGAGGACTTCTGAATACCAAAAGGCATTATACCCACAGCGTGATCCATGAAACTCTGGTTGATCTTCTTGGCATTCAAAAGGATATTCATTCCGGTATCTTTGCAATTATGGATGGGACAACCGCTGGAAATGGTCCTGGCCCTCGGACTATGAAGCCTTTTGAAGCAGGTTACGTACTCGCGAGTGGCGATTCTGTTGCAATAGACGCTGTCGCAGCCAAGATAATGGGATTTGACCCTATGAGTATAGATTATATAAGGCTTGCCCACGAAGCTGGGTTTGGCATTGGAGATCCAAAGGAGATAGAAGTTGTTGGGGAGGAGATCTCTCGAGTCAACTTAGGTTTCAGTGTTGGGGACAATACGGCAAGCCGGGTGGGAGACATTCTTTGGTTTGGGCCACTTAGATTCTTACAGAAGCTTCTTTTCCACACGCCTTTAGTCTACGTCTTTGTGTTTGGGTCTGCCTTTTACCATGATTATCTCTGGTGGCCGACAAAGGGCAAAAGAATCTTCAATGAATGGTCTCAGGGGAATTGGGGAGGGCTTTTTGAGAAGTATAAGAGAAGTTGTTAGCCCATGGTTCCTGATCTGTGTTTCTTGATTGAGTTTGATTTTCAGATTATCGGTTTTGCTTCTATGTAGCTGGAAAACGGAGGATAGTAAGATGATAAGTGCTTTGGTAGAATCCATGCGTCCAAGACAGTGGACAAAAAACCTTCTTGTTTTGGGAGGGGTTGTATTTTCTCTGAATCTCTTCAATTTTCATCTTCTCATTAAAGCTATTATAGCTTTTGGAATCTTCTGTCTTCTTTCCGGAGTAGTATACCTCATTAATGATGTTAAAGATCTAGAACAGGATAAGATCCATCCTCTAAAATCGAGAAGACCATTGGCCTCGGGGAGGCTTAAAGTCTCAATTGCTATAGTTTCAGCTATCCTTATTTCTGTTATAATTCTCCCACTATCGTTTTTGCTAAACAGGAACTTTGGCTTAATAGCTCTAGCTTATTTCCTTGTTATTGTGATCTACTCTTTACGACTTAAGCATGTTGTGATTTTGGATATCCTTGCTGTCTCTTTTGGTTTTGTCTTGAGGGCGATTGCCGGAGCTGTTGTGATAGATGTATCTATATCTTCTTGGCTTATCCTATGTGCCTCATTTCTTGCTTTGTTTCTTATTATGAGCAAGAGGAGACATGAGTTAGTTTTGCTTGGTGAAGATTCGATAGAACATAGGAAAGTGCTTTGTGAATATAGTCCACATCTTCTTGATCAGATGATAGCTGTTGTTACGGCATCTACTGTGATAGCTTATGCTTTGTATACCACTTCTACTGAGACTGTATCAAAGTTTGGGACGAAGAATATGATCTTCACACTCCCTTTTGTACTCTATGGAGTTTTTCGGTATCTCTATCTTGTCCACCAGAAGAATCTTGGGGGAAATCCTGAGGTTATCCTTATAAATGATCCGCCCATGATCATTAACTCAATTCTATATGCTATTATAACCGTGTTCATAATCTACTCATCTTAAGATTTACAGTATTAGCTTCATCGAGGAATTCTTGAGGGTGAATTTATGAAGATACTTTGGATATCCCCTAAGCTTCCTTTTCCGCTGGACAGTGGGGACAAAATCCGCCAATATAGCCTGATTAAGCAGCTCTCTGAGAACCATTCGATATATCTGCTTTCATTTCTGGAAAAGCCTGAGGATGTCCGATATATACCGGAGATTAAGAAGTTTTGCACCGCTGTCGAGACGGTGGTTTTACCTTCGAGATTTCCTTTTTTTAAGCGGGTTCTGACAGCGGGATCTTCGATGATGCCATTTGTTGCGAGAAAGTACCTGTGTGATGAAATGCAGCGCAGGATAATGAAGTTAATGAGCGAAGTGACATTCGATGTAGTTCAAATTGAGCACGTCTATATGGGATCCTATTTCGAGGGAGCGCACGGATGTCGTGGTGCCGGCAAGCTCCTGACAATGCATAATATTGAATCATTGCTGTACAAACGCCAAGCCGACGTTGAGAGAAGTATAGCATGGAAAGCTTATTGGTACTTCGAGTATCTTAAGCTGGCAAGGTACGAGCGGAGAATCCTAAGCATGTGCGATGCCATTTTGGCAATGTCAGAGATAGACAAAGCCTTGCTCTGTGCCAAGCATCCAGGAATCAGATCATTTATCGTCCCTAACACGGTTGACGTTTCAGGCTATGAGATCTCCGAAGATGAGGTCGAACCACACTTACTGATGTTTTCGGGTTCGATGAACTATCCACCCAACCAGGATGCGGTTCTGTTTTTCTGCAGAGATATATTCCCAAGGATCAAGAGGAGAATCCCGGAAGCGAAGTTCTATGTGGTTGGTAAGAGGCCCCCCAATTCGTTTGTCTCTTTGGAAAATAGCAATGACGTAGTGATAACCGGATATGTGGATGATGTGAAACCTTATCTTAGAAAAACTTCCGTTTTCGTTGTTCCGTTACGGGCGGGCGGAGGCACAAGATTAAAGATACTTGAGGCGATGGCGATGGGGAAGCCCGTGGTATCCACAGGGATTGGAGCTGAGGGTTTAAAGGTCAATCCCGGGGGGAATATACTGATCGCGGATGAACCGGAAGATTTCGCCTCTAAGGTAGCCCGGCTTCTGAAAGATAGTAGCCTTCGGGAGAAAATAGGGGGGAACGGGAGGAAACTTGTAGAGCAAAGATATAACTCGAAGATCGCTGCCCGTACTTTGGAGCATGCTTACAACGAGATTGCTAATCTCAAAAAGTCTGGCATTGATTGTCATATCTCAGAGAATTGAGAACATCGAGATTTGAAGGCAGGCTTTTTTTGACAAGTATTCGTTGCATCCAACTACTAAGGACAGAAAATGCGTGTATTAATGGTTTCAAAGCTTAATACAAAAGAATCTTACGGTGGCTCAAACAGGGCATATTATCTTGGAAAGTACCTCTCAGATAGGGCAGAGGTTTTTCAGCTTGGGGTTGACTGTTCTGGGATTGACTACTGCGCTTCAGATTCTACTTTCTCCCTCTCTATATTGAGATTCCATAAAAAGGTAAGGGAGATCATCGAAAGATTTGAGCCTGATATTGTCTACTCGTTCGAAAGCAGGGCAAATTTGGCCTGCAAGCTCTTAAGACAGAAAGGTTACAGATCGAAGTTTGTCTATGACTTCACATCGTCTCCTGCATTCGAATGGGAGACTTATTTTAAATACGGAGAAAAAGTTCCTGAGAGTTTTTATCGTTGGTTGAGAGGGTTTATATTGGAGAAAGTGATTACTTCTGATAATGTCACTTTCATAGCTGCTGGGGAATTTTTGAGGGAAGTTCTGCTTGATAGATATAGAGTGCCTTCGGATCGAATCTTTGTGATACCCAATGGAGCTCCTCCGGAGATGCTGGACAGCCAAAGTCAGGTGTTTGAAAATCCATATTCGGAAGATGGGAAAAAGAAGGCGGTGATGATCGGTCCCAGAGATGACTATACGAATATTCTGGCGGTCAGGTTTCTGCATCGGGTAGCAGAGGAATTGATGAGGAAGAATGAAGATATCAAAATCGTGATATTAGGAGGTGGACCGAAACTCGGGGAGTCGTCTAATGTTGATTATACAGGTTATGTTGAGGATATCCGCCCTTATTTGGACCATGCTGATGTGTGTCTATTGCCCTATCCCCGAGAAGCTGTCTGTGGGGGGGCGAGATTGAAATCTTTCGAATATTTCTCCAGAAAGAAGCTGGTTGTTACTACACCCGAAGGACTCAGAGGATTAGATCTGTTTCAACATCTGGAACATATATACCTATCTGAGGATGATCCTCAACGCTTTGCAGATGACCTTACCACAGTAATTAACGAAGGCAGCGGACTGGGTTCGTTAGGAGAAAATGCATATAAATTGGTATTAGAAAGGTATGATTGGGAAAAACTGGCTGGCTCACTCTATGGCATTTTGGTTGAAGCTTTGAGATGAACAGGCGAAATACGAAATACAGATTATGTGAATGGACTATGAGAGATGAGTGACTGGTATTGCAGATCCCATGCCTAAGTGGGAAAAACACTCCCGGTCACAGTGAGGAAAATGCCCTGGCAGATAGAAGGGATCGATGAGGTTGATGTTTTATTGATTGACAACGGTGGTTTCTGCTTGGATAGAGAATTGGAGAAAGCTTTTGAGATAGTCATCTGGTGAAGTCCATCAATAATAAACGCTTGATCTAAGTTTCACACCTCCCATCGAGTACACCGAGCTAATCGTTGCAGAACAGGTGTCTCAAAAATCGCTTAGACTGCTTTCATCGAGTATTCCAGTGCGCTAATAGCCTCTGACCGAGTCACAGTATTCCGTGCAAGAATCCCGATAGACAACCTATGGCGCAGTGCGCAAGGGAATAATCCAGCCCGTGAAAGACTTCCACAAAAAAATGCTGTGAGAGACCGATAGCTTATGGCATCTAAAGATTTTTCATTCCCTCTCCGTTTGTCCTGAATAACTCACAAAAAACAGTTTGCTTTTTCAAATAGTTGTTTTATACTATACTTGTGGTAGTAAACATACTGCGACTACGACAAAAGGAACTGCTATGGCCGGAGATTGTCAGGTCATGCTTCCATTCGCGGGTGTTTCCGGCAAAAGAGTTGAAGAAGTTGGTGTAATCCGCCGTCTGGTTGACTCGCTCAGGGATCATCGTCATCAGAGCCATATTGACCACATTCTTGGGACGGGGATGTTTTTAGGAAGGTATCCAATTCTACCCTTCCGGATAGAACTTTATGCTAACGGAAGTATTCGATACTATTTCAATAGGTTAATTGCTGTTGTAGTAGATGGTTTCAAAACTTTTGGATGAGTTGTGACAGTTGTCACATCCTTAGAGGAGCGTTAATTTATAGATTAGGGCGTCGCTTGCAGCCGATGTCTGAAAGACATACGATTTATATACGAGGATTTCAGAATTGCACTTAAGAAGATTTCAGAACGCCGATTTTAAGGAACTGACACTTGCTAATAGATGTGATTTATCAGATTTTCAACTCATAGACGGAACTGATTTTGCCAAGATCGATCTTCTTAGGGAGAATTAACTCGTGCTGATAAATCCATATTGGAATGATATAATTCAAAGTTTTGAGTCTCAAATTGGCCATGCCAACCACGGGAAAATAAACAAGGCTGTATACGGAAAGTTTGGTATTCGAGAATGTTCGGTTCCATGGCCTAATTCGCTGAGAGGGTAAAACCATACAGAGGAGATGAAGCTAACAATTTGAGGAGAAGGGCATACTCCTCTCAATATACAGGAGGGATAAAATGAGAAATTTACTTAGTTTTATAATAGCGAGTTGTATATGCATTAGTTCATTAGTATCTCTTGCTCAGGCTGAGGTCACGATTGATACAACACCTATGCTGCCTGCGAAAGAAGTTCATCCCTCCCTTTTGTTAAGGCCACAGGATATAGCTGCCATATGGGATAGGATCCAGAGACAGCCATGCAAAAGCTGGTGGGGAGCTGTCAAGAACTCCAGTGGTGGTCTTGAGTCGGCCTTTGTCTATCTGATCGATCATTCTCGAACGGATAAATTGCAGGATGCTATAAATTATCTTAACAATACGACGGACATTCCTTATGATGATCGCTTTGATTTTACGAATGCTGAGTTCGCTCTCACGTATGATATAGTCCAACCCCATCTAAGTTCTTCAGAAGATAGTACAGCAAGAGCAAAGATGGCCACTGCAATAGAAGCGTATATCACAAGCGACCCGATAAGTAACTGGCAATATGATCTGACGTGGTATTATCATTGGCACATGGCTCCTGGTATGGCTATAGCTACTCTTGCTATGAGCGATGATGCACGAGCAAGTCAATGGCTTTCGTTTATGCTTGGTGTGATTAAGTTGGCTTTCGAAAGCTTTACGTTCGCAGACGGAATGCATGCTACTTCAATGGTTTACGTGAACAATTGGTTTGTAAGAAATCCAATCTTTTATTTTCTTTTGGCTTACAAAAACTGTAGTGGCGCTGGTTTAATGGACTCTTTCGCTCATCCATTTGTCAGTAATTCATTAAAGGAGGTAATGCCTGATGGGCACATGCCGCCACGGAATGATGGTGGCTACATCTTCTCCCCACTTTTTTCATTATTCATAGATCCTGCCTGGAATGATGCTTTAGAGCTGATGTGGGTGCGAAATAATAAAGGGTCGTCGCCACCTTGGGGATGGTATGGGACTGACGAACTCCTACGATTAATATGGTGGGATGATAGTTTGTACAAGGATTTGCCTGGTGGGCAACCTCCGATGCCTAATTGGGGCAGCTTTTTCTTCAAAGACCAAGCCATCTGTGTACTAAGAAGCGGCATGGATCCAGATGCCAGATACCTATGGATCGGGGATGCTAATCCTGGAGGAAGAGGTGTTATGAAGGGTGGCCCCCACAATCACCCTGAAGGCTACCACTTCACAATTTATGCTAACAACCATCTTATAACACCGGATCTTGGGGGGGAGTGTATGGCTCACAATATCATCTTTGTTGATGGTAAAGGGCCTGAGATGGGGAAGGGTTGGGTCGACCCTTCGAAGAATCCCTCTCTACATAATACCATAGGTACAGGTTTTGTTGATGGTGTTGAATACAGAATCAATTATGCAGGGGCAGATATTTCAAGGACAGTGGCCTTTCCTGGGCAAGAGTATTTCGTAGTCTACGATGACATTAAATCTTTTTCTACGCACAAATATGAATGGAACCTTTCAGGAGATGGTAGCAGAGTAATAGATACTTCTGGTGTAATAAATGAAGTTACTTGGACAGCGGATGCGACCGCCCTTCTTGAACCAAAGAACAATTCAAGTATTACTGCATATGTGATTCCTGATACGCAGATAAAACCCTATACGATATCCGACGTCGTATTGAAAGCAAAACTGGAATCCCTGCTAGCAATCAATGCGATACAGGAGAATATTGACAACACCTATTATTTAGCGGTGTTGTATCCCAGAGCTCAAGGAGAAGCGCAGCCAACGGTCACTTTCATTGACAGTACTCATGCTCCGACATTGAGAGTGGGGAATGGTACCAATACTGATTTACACTTGGCAAACAGGATTGGTTCATTGGTTGGCGCGGACAAAATAACTACAGATGCTGCCTATGTTTATACAAGAGAGAATAATGGCCAGCTTGTTCACTACTTAATGAGGAATGGAAGATCGTTGAGTTATGCCGGGACTCAACTCTTGGCCTCTACTGATGATGTGACTGTTGCATTGGATAATTTCTTAAAGGGGGAAACCTATACCGAGACTTCCCCAACTCTGACGATATACAGTTCATTACTTTCAACTACGAGTTCAGTGAAGATAGATGGTTCTGCAATTCCATCGCAGTGGCAAAGCGGCCAGATACAATTCAGTGTGCCCCAGGGTAGACATTCCTTGGAGATAGTTCAGGGGAGTATTACTCCGGATACTACACCTCCCCAGATTTCGCAAGTTAGCTCCTCCAGCACTACCGCTAATTCTGCTTACATCAGTTGGGTTACAGATGAACCGGCTACCTCCCAGGTAGAGTATGGAACAACAGCAAGCTATGGTTCTACCACATCCTTGAGCACGTCTTTGATTACCAGTCATATTCAAACCATAACCGGGTTGAGTGCCTCAACAC
>CAZTBA010000080.1:0-17942 GCA_964611725.1 uncultured bacterium | reverse complement strand
GAGTATATTATCTTCTCATGGTCCAGCTCGTTTATCCTGTCGTTCGATGCCCTGACAGCGTCCATACAGTTTTTCAGGGCCTGCTGTACCGGCATCCTCTCCGGGTTTATGTCGATCCCGAAATATCCCTTGTAACCGTACATTTTGAGCACATAGAGGGCGGCCTCGGCCTGCTCCGGGCTTATGACTCCGACGTTTAGATCCTGATCATAGTTCCCGAGCGGCTGGCTGTTCCAGTGGGTGTGGGCGAGCCTGCTATACTCCATAATAAGGCTTAAGGCATAGGGGAGGTCTTCGTAGCCCATGAGGACATGCCCGATCTCCGGGTTAAGTCCCATCATGGTATGACCTTCGTCAAGGATCTTCCTGTTTTCATCGGATTCGAGAAGATCTTCGACTTTCTGTGCCAGGAGCAGGCCCTCCGCTGTAACACCGTAAAGTATCTTGCCCCTCGGTTCATACGGCTTGGGCTCCTCAGCTATCCTGACACCCGGGACCTCATCCATGGCCTCCGCGAGTCCCTCAGCGAAGCGATCCCGTGCTGCCATGATGTCTATACCAAAGGGATTCTCGTATCCGTCTATCCCAGGCCAGACTACGGCGAAGTCGGTCCCCAGCTCCTTGTTGAGCTTGAGCGTTGTCTTGGTCCTTTCTATGGCAGACCTTCTGACCTTCTCGATGGGGGAGGAGAGAGAGCCGAACTCAAACTGGGAATCGTAGAAGAGGTTCGGCACGATCGTCACAAGGCGTATTCCGGTCTCCTTCTCCAACTTCTTGTAAAGATCTATGTTATCCTCGTTTACCTCGTTCGGGTAATGGGCTTCAAGCCCCTTAAGGCCATAGTCTGCCATCTCAGCGGCTACCTCAAGCCTCTCGGGTATACTCATCTCTCTGACATATCTGTCATGGAATCTGCCCCCGCCTGGCGAGAAAAACCATACGCCTGCCGAAAACTTCAGGTCGAGTTCAAACTCCTTCAGATGTGCTACCAGATCCTCCGGGGTTCTGCGTTTTTTCTGACTTCTCAGATCCAAGAAAGACATCATCAACCTCCTCTTGGGATAGTTTTGTTTCGAGCCAGGGTCTAATTCCTGGCGGATTTGAGTATCTCCGTTATCTTCTCGTGGAGTTCCTCAGCTTCTCTCTCAACTTTCTCTATCTCCTCAGCTATCCCTTCCATAGCTTCGGAGGATGGCTTACGCTGGAATAGGGGACAGGCTACGATCTTCACAAAGCTTGCCTGTTTACAGGTGTTCATACATCCGATACACTTGGAGTTTATGCTCTCAGTTGAACTCATGCCAGCCCGTCTCTCTGAGATTTGATATCTTCGTCAGCGTAGGATATCCTAAAATATAGGCATTTCGTATTTGCTATCAAAAGTTTTTTATGTCAGATGTGATAAACCTTCTCTAAACCTTCTTCCGAAAGATGGCTTTCTATGATCCTCAGGAGATCTTCCAGACCGGATGCCTTATCCACCTCTATGAAATTTATCCTGTCACGATTGGCGTGAAACCACCTGAGGGCTATCTCGGATTCCCCGGTTTCGGCCTTGAGCAGGGGATCAGCCGAATAATAGATCCTTTCTATGGATTTCTTGACTGATTCAAGGTCGCTTCCGTCCCTTTTAACGCATAGACTGCCCGCAAGGTTCTTTCCTTTCAGCATGAAAAGCTCTGATCTTTCAGGATCGGACGCCGGAAGGATAATAATCACATCCTCGGCCTCGCTTTGGTGTGTATGTTCATGTACCTCAAGCTGTATGTTGAACCTGGGTGAATGGAATCTTATGAGTTCGAGCTCCCTGAGCAGCGAGCTGAGCTCCGATCCTGTGACCTCGAAGCTGATATCCTTTACCTGGTCGAGTATACCTCTAACCTTCTCCGGAACGCTTTCCCTGCTGTAGAAATATGATCTCACGCGTGACCTGAGGTTCTTAGACTTCCCAACGTACAGGATTTCATTTCCTTCGTCTTTCATGATGTATACTCCAGGAGATTGCGGCAGGCTTTCTATAAAGCCTTTATCGAAGCTATAGGCTGAGAAATCAATTTTCTCGATATCGGGATACTGGAATTCGAGTAGGTCCTCTATGGTCCGTATTCCGCGCTGATGGACCATCTCGAGCAGCTCGAAGAGGACCTCCGATGCAAGTCTAGCTTCATTCAAAGCACGCCTGGGACCTTCATAGAATGGGATCCCGAGCTTCCCGGCTAACTGGTAAAGGTCCTTAGATCTCAGGTCGGGCGAAAGCTTTCTGGTAAGCTTTTCAAGACAGAGGGCTTCGCTTTCGATCTCAAATCCTAATTCAAAGCCCTTCCTGTTCAGGACTCCCAGCATGGGTGCTATCCCGTAGCCGGCGATCACCGCACTGCCGACGAAGCCTGAGAAGGTTGGAAGCAGCTTTTCTGCACTGATCGCTTCCCTCATAGATCTCTCGGTGATCCCGGTCAGGGCGGAGAATTCCGGGGGAAGGACAAACCCAGGATCAACCAGAAAACTGATCTCGGACTCCGCCTTCCCTCTGGTAAGCTTTACCGCACCTATCTCCACTACCTCCCTGCCGAAAAGCGTATTGACTCCCAGGATTGAAGTTGCGGCGAAGGTTACCTGTGATATGGAAGCTTCCTCTTTGGAAGATTTCTGGGATATCCTCCACATACCATCGCTTCCAAGTTTGAAACGGACATCATTGCCTATTATGGCCCTGACAACCGAATCACACAGCTTCTGAGGGCTCCTCTTCACTTTCAACACAACCCTTGCTATCTCTGAAGATGAGGCCTTACCAACCCTACTCAGATATCCGTAGATCTTGGATTCGCTCATGTAGATTGAGCCCTGTTGAGGTTGACTATGAGACTATTTTTTCCCGCCGGAGAAATAGCCACATTGGGATTTTGTTTCATAAACATTCAGCTATCGGCAGCCAGTTATAAGCCCATGGCTAATTGCTTACCTTAATTTACGCTCTATAGAAAAGGGACGAAAATCAAGAGGTCAGGTTATTCAGATGGTAAAATATATCCCTTAGTGGGAAATAGTCAACAGAATTTATGGCTACATTTTCGCCTGATCTTTTCATTTACACCTCGATATCAGGTTTCGCTTTACATGGGGGAGCTTTGGGATTATCTTTAGAATAGGGATTTCCGGAGGCATTGGGTTTTTCCCATTTCGTACGGGGGTGATTGGGCTCATGCTGATAGATGATTACAGTTTCGGAAGGATCAGAGTAGATGGTAAAACCTACAGGGGCGATGTTATAATCTATCCCGACCACGTCGACGGAAACTGGTGGAGGAAGGAGGGACACAGCCTGCAGACGGAGGATATATCTGGGATCCTCTGCAAGGAGCCAGCGGTTCTGGTCATCGGCACCGGGAAGTTCGGTCTCATGAAGGTCCGGGACGACGTCAGGGAATTTTTGGAATCCAGGGGGATAGAGCTTATATCAGATAAAACTGACGCGGCCTGTAAGGTCCATAATAATCTTATCGGTTCAGGTAGAAAGACAATAACAGCTCTCCACCTTACATGCTAAAAAATTCGGAAACTCAGTATTTATTTCTTAATTATGTATGATTCCGTCAAAGCATATTATTAGAGTAAATCTAAAGGTTTTCTTACTGTGTTTTTTTCTATTCGTCCTTTCATGCTCCGGAAAGGAAGGTGAAATATCCATGCATGGGGATAGGATTGTAGAAATATGTGCTATCGGGGATGTACCCTATGATGTGATCTCCTCTCTGTCGGAGGACTTGGGTGGAATTTTCAGGGCTGATATCAGAGTAGTCAATTCTATCCCAATACCCTCTGGATCATACGATCCGAGGAGAAGGCAGTATCTGAGCGGGACTTTTCTGGAGGAACTTATGTCAGTTTTCCCGGGCTCCGATGGCAGAGTTCTCGGTGTTACCAGAGTTGACCTCTATACCCCCGATCTGAACTTCGTGTTCGGCCAGGCACAGCTCAACGGGAAATTCGCCGTAATATCCATAGCCCGGCTGGAACCGGTGTTCTGGGGGGAAAGACCGAATTCAGACCTCTTCAGGGAGAGAATCCTCAAGGAGGCTGTCCACGAGCTCGGTCACAATTACGGACTGGGTCATTGTCCCGACCGCAAGTGTGTTATGCATTTTTCTAACAGCATAGCAGATACGGATATTAAAGGGGAGGGCTTTTGCGATAAATGTGCCCGGAAAATAGACCTGGAAGTATTGTAATTTGAAATCGTAGATTGGTCTACAATCTAAAATCTCAAATCTACAATTTTGTGTCAGCCTTCCCCGAACCGGCACCTGAGATTTGAGTTATTCCAGGACGAGGTTAGTTACCGTTTTTTCTACCCCATCCATAGTGCGCACTTTCTCAACTATGGTCCTGAGGAGATCCTCAAGCTTTTCGGTTTCAACCACAGCTATTATATCCTGTTCCCCGGCTGTGAGGTCTGCTGTCCTTACAGCCGAAATCGCCTTCAGACTATCCCTTATAGCCTTTTCCTTCCCTGCTTTGGTGTTTATCTTCAGATAGGCCTTTGCCACTTCTGTCACCTCCTTTTGGAGATAAGATACGCCGGATCGTGGAAGACCAGCAGAGTTCCATGCCTACATGCTTACTTCATCCTCCCACCCCCTCCACCTCGGTACTCCATACCTCACAGGATCTCCGGAGGGTTGGAGATGGAAGCTGAAAGGCTTCCCATGGAAGAGCTTCCTCCCGCTATAGGAAAGTCCCGTAGCTTCCGTCACGGAATAGTGCACCTTCCGGTCCGATTCCCTGAGATATACGAAGGCTGCATCAGTCTGTATGTCTCCGTAGCGGATCGCCCCGGGCCTGTAGCTGTACCTCGGCCTTATGTTCTTTCTGTGAATCCCAAGATCAAGATCGAGCTTCACCCCCATGATAACGGTGTCTCCATCAAGGTTAATCCGTGCCCCTACACCCTTAGGATATCTGTCGGTATGGATGGGGGAGATGGACCTGGCCAGGGCCTCAACATCGGCATCGGGGTTGTGGGGTATAAGCGCTGTGACGAATGGAACTATGTCGGAGCGTGCCATACTGCGTGAGATTGTCCTGTGGACACAGACTTCATCTTGATAAGACCTCCTGGTACGGTCTGTACCAGTGAAGCCATCCTCCTCCATATCAGCGAAACGGATTAGTAGCGATCTCTTCCCCCGGTTTTCATAATCCGCTATCCTGTCGATATATGTGTCGAAGTATCCGGCTCCCTCAGAGGCTACTTGCCTCGTATAGAGGAGGTTGGAGAAGGTGAAATCTCCTGTAGAAGTTGCGAACAACCCGTCGAAAATGACGAATATATCCCAGTGTTTAAGGTAGACGAGCACCCTGTCCCAAAAATAACCCATCTTGGGTGACATAACCCGTGTCCTACTCATCTCAACCTGCTCGAACTTCACGAAATCGATCTTTTCGGTATCTACGTTCTTATACTTCCCGGAATCGGATAGGAAATCGAGTATCGGGCTTTTCCCACGGTAAGATTCCTTTCTCACGATGACCCTGTTGTGGTAGTAATCGGCCCGGTACTTCCCGTTAGGTAGGTTCTCCCTGTATCCCCCGTCGTGCAAGAGTATTGAGCCACCGCTCATAAGAAGACATATCGAATTCTCATCAGCATGGCCATGATGGGCCTTTTCGGCTTCCACTGAAAGAGTGGTCTTCAGATAATCCCTCTGTATCTTCCCGAAGTTGTTCTCATCCTTATAATTTAAAAGCAGGAAGGTTGAATCCTGGTCCCAGCCGTTCCTGAAGACGATTTTCTTCCCGAAGAGATCGTCCATGACCTCGGATGAACCTGAGCTCGGTCTCTTTGCAGGCACCGAGTCGTCCGCCCAGCGATAGGCGTGGACCAGGTGCTGTGCCTCACCGCCCGAAGGTTTTTTCGAGTTTATGAGATCGAAGATGCCCTGGGCTGCGTATTTGAGGAAGGGATCGCTGTATTCGCTTGCCCCTCTCTCGAAACAGGGCAGATACCATCCCAGAGAGCAATGCCAGGTGGCATCGCCAAAATCGGCTATACCTCCCGAAGGAGAGAGCAGGTTGAGTATGTATTCGAAATAGTATCTGGTTATAGCAGACTCGAAGAAATTGGGTTCCCCAACTGTATCAACATAATGTATAACCGAAAAGAGCCAGACCGGATGATAGAGGGATGTGTCCTCTATTGACCATTTCGTGATGCTGTCCTCTCCGAGGAATCTGGCCATCCTGAGCCAATTTTCGGAGTCTGGATGGTCAGGTACGGCCCTGGCTGCGGCAGCCAGTCCGGCTGCCCTCAGGAGTGTCCTGTTGTGTGCACCCCACTCGGGAAAACTGAAAATCGATGGGATGCTGGAGGCTATATTTTCCCTGATCTTGCCTTCGGACTCCGGGTCCACCACGCCCCGTGACTTAAGTTCTATATAGGCATCCAAATAGGGCAGGAACGAGAAGATGTTCGGTATCGGAGGTATACCATCAGAATATTCAGGACGGTTTTTCGCCTCATCTTCCGGACAATATTTGGTGAACTCCCCGTAGCTTGACAGCCTCTCCAAGGCCACCTCAGCGTAGCCCCTTTCTCCGGTTTCTGAAAAGAGAAAGGACTCCAGGAATGCACAGGTTATCGGGAGCCCGGGGGGACTGAAACCCCAGAAACCCCTGTGCTCGGTTTCAGTTTCCCACTTTCTTATGCTCTCTTCGTAGTTTTTAATGGTTTCTTCCCTAGCTCTGCTTATGTAGTTCAGATACTCTTCCTTCAGAGCCATAACGTGATCCTCCCATCCACTTTTTTCACAACTTCATCACAAGTTGAAACAGAGTCAAAAATGAACTTGACTTGTCATGTACCATTAATTAGCTTTACGGACCAAACCTTCATGTCCCCTTTGGGGCACCACCAAGCATGAAGATGAGTCTATTTTCGCTTTAAAAATATAAAATTTTCCGGATATAATCAAGGAGTTTTAGAGAAACGGAAGGAGGATACATGCAAGCTGCTTTTTAAGGTCTTGGTATGATCGGTAAAGAAGAAGATACTGATGTTAAATATTGGAGGGAGGGAAATATGAAGTGGCATCTTAAGCAGGAAGATTTTACGCCGGTCCAGGTTGGAGGAAGCCATCATAACTGCACCAGCCTTGAGATGGTCCGTCCCAATACCGTTGGCTCCGAGAAAGTCCAGGTTGACATACTGACCTACAAGGAGCGTGGATACAACGAGTTGAGGGCTCATGAGAATATCGAACAGATGTATTGCCTCATAAAGGGCGAGATGAAAGTAACCGTCTACGATGAAGAGTGTGTCATGAAGCCGGGAGATATAGTCTATATCCCGCGCAACGCACCCCACTCCCATGAGAACGTGGGCGACGGGGAGATGTCATTTATGATTATATCGGTTTTTCATTGATGGATAATACCAGGCTGTAATCCTTAACTTTTCTATTGCTGCGCATGGTATTTTCTCGGAGGACGAGCATGAACAGTTCCAAGGAACGTAATCTTACGGACCTACCCATAAGCTATCTGATAGATTACAGGGATAACCATCTGGATAACGTGGACTCCTTCGTCAGTGAGATCAAAGAGGCGCCACCATATCTCCTCCACGTGGCTCACGATGTCGCTTTCCCAAACACCTGGGGGATAGGATACCCCAGGTGGAGTGAGGAATATAGGGTTATCGCACCGGATGAGATGAGGATACGTGTAAAAGAAGTAACAGAGTATGTCTCGAGGATCCATAAAGCCGGTGTGAAGGTCTTTATACCTTATATCTGCAACCAGACCCTCGGAGGCAATTCGGAGAAACGGACAGGGATATGGGATTTCTACGACAGGTGGGATGATTACAGCGAGTTCGGGATCGGCCCGAGCCCTGAGGCCGATCCTATGGACTGGATGGCACGGGAGCGGGACGGGAGGTTCCACTACAACTATGAGAAAAGGCATACCTATTTTACAAAGATGGACCAGTACCGCTTCGCGCCCTGTATGAACAACCCTTACTACAATATGTATCAGAAAGTCATAGTCTCCACCATAGCCAGGGTCGGATACGATGGTGTCTTCGTCGACAACTGCATCCTGAACTGCTATTGCCAGTACTGCCAGGAGAAGTTCAAAAAGTATATGGCTGAGAGTTACTCCCCCCAGGAGTTGAAGGAGAAGTTCGGCTTCAGCTCGCCCTCGGCGGTGGAGCTCGGATACCGTGGTAACAAGCTCTGGTGGGTCAAAAGTGAGCCGAGCTTCAGGGAATTCCTGACGGAGAATTACCCTGCCGAAGAGCTCACAAGGTGGTTCGGGATGTCCGATATGGAGGAGGCACCGGTCGAGGACGGAGGCAATGGATGGCTTTGGGGACGTGCGGATGATTACAGGAAATGGATGGAGCTGAGGTACTCATCCGAGAAGCTTCAAGAGATGTTTGGCGCCGATGACCTCTCTGGATGGGGTATCAGGAGTGCGGAGGATCGCGCCCTCTGGGCCGAGACGAAAGTCTTCTGGGGAAAGTGCGTGAATGAAAACCTCCACATGATAAAGGAGGCCGGCGCTTCCATCCGCGGGAGTTTTGTGATCGTCTCAAACTGGGGCGCGATGCAGCGGATCGACGGAAACGAGTTTCGCGAGGAAATCGGGCATGATCTCCGGGAATGGGCCCCGAACAGCGATTACGAGATGTACGAGGAGGATGGCGATCCGGGAATGATCGCCCGCGGCCTCTATCTCGACATGATACTCGAATATAAGTTTGCCCTCGCAAACGGCGTACGTGGTACTGCCATAAGCACAAGGGGAAGCTCTCCTGCCTCGACTGAGCTGGCGTATGCTGAAGTCGCTGCCGCAGGGGGCGGGGGAGTGATACAGCCCGGAACGAAGTTCGCGGAGATAAGGGCGAAGTACGACAAGTTTTTCGGGGAGAGGAAGGATGTCCTTGATGGCTATGTCCCCTATTCGGATGTGGCCGCAGCCTACTTCTACCGTGAACTTAACATGGAGAACATAAATCACGTTAAGGAGCTCTACAGGCTCACAAGGTACCTTTCGGAACAGCACATATTGTTCAGCTACGCACTGGAACCCGATATGGAGGACGGCTTCCTTTCCCGCTTCCGCGCCCTCATACTTCCCGATGTACGATATATGAGCGATCAGCAGATAGGGGCTGTCAGGAAATTCGTGGAAGGGGGAGGTGTGCTTGTAGTGACAGGAGATGCTGGATGTTACGATTTCTACGGCAAGCCGAGAGATAGGGGAGGGTTCGACGATATCCTCGGGCCTTCCGGGCATGCCATCCGGCTGTCCGATATAGGCAAAGGCAGATGCATCTATTCTTCCTCTTTAAGCTCTCTCCTGCCCGGAAGCCACATAACACTCGATGAAGCGCTCAACTTTTCGAGATACCAGATAGGAGATGAGCTCGCTTTCGTAGGCGACCGGCATTTCCACGCTATGAATCTCTTCGACAGGGCTGTCAGCGTCGAAAGGTATGTCCGCCCGGAGAAGCTCACTGAGCTCCTGAGGGAGTCGCTTGGGTATGATCCTGCTGTGGCCGACCCGTTCTGCGCGACAGGAGCGAGGTTCAATGCATACCGGAAGCCGGATTCAGGTGACATCACACTCCATGCGGTGAACTACAACGTTACGCTCGTCGGAGAAGTCGAAAAGAGAAACCTCACGATTTTGAAGGATGTAGGATTGAAAATCAGGGTTCCGGATGGGCTCAGACCTTCGCGCGTGGAGCTACTTGAGCCGGGGACTGATCCAGATGCCGTGGATTTTGAGATCTCTTCAGGGACCCTCAGTTTGACGGTGCCGGAATTGAGGTTCTATAAGCTGATACATGTTTGCCCGTAGGAGGAGTGCCCATGAGCTCACGGGGAAGCTATGTCGTCCGGAAGGTGTCGGAACTCGAGGAGGATAGGAGTACGTGCGGTTTCCGAAAGAGGATCATGACTTCGGACGATACCCCTCTCAACAGCATATCATACCTCCATATAACCGATTCGAAAGCCCACTACCATAAGGTTATGACCGAGTTCTACTACGTTCTCAGTGGGAAGGGAAGCATGGAGCTCGGTGAGGACACAGTTGAGCTGGAGGAGGGAACCTTAGTCATGATTCCACCCGGTTTAAGGCACAGGGCATACGGAGATATAAGGACGCTCGTGATATGTAATCCCGCTTTCGATCCTGAGGACCAGTTCTTTGACTGAGCTTCCGGGTCGCGGAACTATAAATCTACAATCTGCAATTGATCAAATGGAGGTTTAGTGCAAGATGACCTCGCGTGAGAGGATGCTCTGTGCCATAAAGCTGGGCGAACCTGACAGAGTTCCAGTTTCCCCGTTCGGCCTCGGAAAACTCGACCCCAAAAGCGACATAGCCCTCGAGCTTATCTCGAAGACTGACCCGTTCATAGATTTGGGAGTGGGTGGTGGGAACATATTTATGGGCAAGCTCTTCGAGTCCGGATCTTTCGATGAAGGTAGTGACACAGTAACGGTCATATCTACGCCGAAAGGCGAGCTTACGAGCCGCTACAGGAGAACCGAGATAACCGGTTACACTGTGGAATTTCCCTGCAAGACCGCCGAGGATGTCGAGAAATATCTCTCTATACCTTTTGAGCCGGTCGAGCCAGACGTCGGTAATTTCCTGTCCAAGAAGCAGGAGATTGGGGAGGAGGGGCTTGTCCTGGCCGGGATAGGCGATGCCATATGCTTCCCTGCATCCATCCTCTCTCCGGAGGATATGTGTCTGTTCTGGGCCGATGAGCCGGAGTTGATGGAAGAAGCTGTCTCGATCGTGGCGTCGAGGTTAAACGATTTTGTGGATAAGGCTTGCCGGGCCGGAGCCGATGGTTTCAGGATAGTCGGCGGTGAATATGCAACGGAACAGCTTGGCCCACCAGGGTTCAACGCTCTCGTTAAACCGTATGATTCCGAACTTGTGGAGATAATCCATAAATATGGTGGGATAGCCTACTATCACAATCACGGCCACGTGAGCCGGTTCCTTGAGGATTTTGCAGATCTTGGCATCGATGCTCTCGACCCGTTGGAGGTCCCGCCGTACGGGGATGTGGATCTTGCCGATGCCAGGAGGCGTATAGGGGACAAGTACTGTATTGTCGGTGGTCTCGACGATATGGAGGTTCTCGAATCTCTGGATGAAGAGATCGTCAGGGGAATGGCGAGGGAGACGATAGAGGCGGCCGGGACATCCGGCTATATACTCGGCGGGACTGCCTCGGGCACATATACAGAAAAGGCCGCCAGGAATTTCATAGCTATTGTAGAAATAGCTGAGGAATTCCGTAGGAAGTGATTTTGAGACATTTCTGGGTTTGGGGCGGCCAGGCGGTCGCTCCAAATTCAATCACCTGTACGGGGCTGTGGAATCAGCCCTTTCTTGATTCGCCCGAAAACTCCTCGGAGAAAGCTCTGTAGAAACTGATGGTGTCCTCCGGGGAGTTTATCTGACGGTAGATCGCCCTTATCCTGACTTGGACCTTCTCTCCTGCCTTCACGCTCTTTCCGACAAGGGAGAGATCCTGCGCATAGGCGAAGGTGTTTACGGATAGGGCGGGGCACATATCTTCCTGGACCATCTGGATGAATGCCCATTTCGTCTTTTCGTCCCAACTCACGATCATCGGATAGGAGTACTTCCTCGGATCGGCTGTTGCGAAAAGCCCACTTTTCCCCAACCACTCCCATCTACCATCGGTTACCTGTGAGGCGCTTACCTCGTCCCTTGCAAAGAAGAGTTGTTCGCCTTTCCTGATATCGGGACGGAACCATTTGCCATTGGCGCATATGAAAGGGATCCTCTGACCGTAGAAATAGGAAGCGATGAAAGCTTCGAAGTCAGTGTAGTCCTGGAGAAACTCGAAATCGAAAGTCACGTCTATAACTCCGTCATCCCTTATATCGTAATTCAGAGATGTCTCCAGAAGCCAATCGGCAGTCCTGTGGAAGTGTATGATGAGGGAATCTCTGTAGACGTCCCAGTAGGTGGCACAGTCGTTCCTCGGGACGAATGCCCCTGTTTTTCCCTTAGAGCAGTAATGCTCAAGGTTCAACGTGCATGCCCCAGGGCTTGTTATTGGGATTCCAGCATCGCTGTTCAAAATGAGCCCGTGGAGATGGCCCTTCGGCCTTATGAAGCCTGTGATATTCCCGGTCCTGAATTCATAAGCCTTTGATGATGAAAGATCCACAGTGGATTTGGATGCGGGCTTTTCCTCAGGTTTCCCAAGCTCAGGCCGGATCGATTTCGGCTTACCTTTCCTCGAAGGATAACGGATGCTCATCTTTGCGGGAGTTCCTATTTCAGACAATTTGTCGATCTTATCTATTGCTTTTTTTACCAATTCAGGACTGAAATCGAAGGAGTTCCCATGTCCCGGGTAGATCCTTGAGGGAGCTATATCCTTGAGCCTTTCGAGGGATTCCTTGTAGTCCGCCAGGTTCGAGCCCCAATGTATGTCTATCCAGCCTATCCCTCCGTCTTCGAACATAACGTCACCCGAGAAGAGGTTTCCATCTATTTCGTAAGCCACGCAGCATGGGCTATGGCCGGGCAGGTGGTAGACCTTAAATTTGAAGTCGCCGAGCTCCACGGTGTCGCCGTCTTCGACTTTGTAGTCAACCTTACAGGGAGGAAAGGGGGTATATATATCGAGATATTTCATCACAGCGGCGGTATAGAGTGGGTCTCCTTCCTCTATTGGCCCGGCCGCGTGTACGTGAGCAATGACGTCACAACCGATCTCAGTCTTGGCTCTGGCGAGCCCACTAATGTGATCGAAGTGGGCATGGGTTACAAGGATCGCTTTTATCTCACCCGGATCTACTCCGGAGGACTTCATATTTTCGAGGTTCTCTCCTACGGTCGCCTCTGACCCACAGTCTATCAGGACAGAGCATTTGCTTCCCCTTATAAAGTAAACCCTTTCGTGCTCTCCGAACTCCATGATCTGCATATAGTTTCTCCTCTCCAGGTTATTCCCCCACAACTAACTTTATGATATCGAAATCTATCTTCTCAGCATATTTTTTCAGGATTTTGGTGTCTTCTATCGAGTTACCCTTAACGGTCACGAGAGTTTTGGTTCCAACCACGAGGTCAAGTTCGCCCTTCCCTTCGGAGAACTCAACGATTCCACTGTAGTTTCCCAAATCAATCGTCTCTTTCGATCTGTCCTCAGCTATGAAGAGAGGATTTGAAAGGAACATCATAACCGATTGCAGGAGGGGAGATTCGGTGACTATTCCTATCTCGATCTCTCCTTCCGATTCCTTGAGGTGGTATTGTCTTACGATAGCGATACCTCCCCCGAGGAACTGCATCCCGGCCCGTACGGATGTAGGCTCATCGGCGCTCCAACCGGAAAGCGGCTTCGGTAGGGCCTTCTTGAGCTTGTCGGCTTGAAGCAACTGTATCTCGGCTGCGGCTGCCTTGAGCTCGCTGACGGCCCTTGAATACCTTCCATCTCTGTAGAGCTTTCTGGCACTCTCTATCTGATCCGATATCTGGTCCCCATAGGATACTGCAGGATAGACAAAAGCAAGGATGAGCAATAGCGAAGCAAAGGACCTCATATACGATACCTCCTCCGGGATCCCCGGGTTTGAGATCAAGCGATAAACTTGATGTTTAGTGCAAGCTGACCGGATTCTGTCTTCTACAGCCGATTGGCTCGAAAACAAACATTATATTGGGGTAATATGAAATTGTCAAGATAAAGTTCCCTTTAATATAAAAAGGACGCCATCGCATTTCAAGATGCAATAGCATCCTTTTTAGTAGGTTCGCTTTTTATGCCATTACTTCTCGAAGGTCACGGTGAACCTGTGGACATTATCGAAGATATCAAAGTCCGTGAAGGCATAGTCGAATCTGGTGTTCACCCATGGTGTCGGGAGGATGAGACCCGCACCCAATGAATACCCTTCGTCTGTGAGCTTATAGCCTCTTCTGTCTCGGGTCTCCGAGTAGTTGAACTTGTATCCACTCCTTAATGAGAGCATACCAGCCAGGTTGTACTCTATTCTGGAGAATACGAGCTGCCTTGCATCCTGGGGCTTGGTGAAGTCAGCGAATGCCGTGAAGGCATTCGGACCCTCACTCACCAGGCTCATCGAAGTCCCGATGGAGAAGTTAAGGGGTATCGGAGCAGAGATGTCAAAGAATTTGAGATCCGAGCCAAGGTTATTGATCCTGGCCCCTATCCTCAAATTCCTGAAGCCTGTCCAGTAGATCACCCCGAAATCAACGGCATATGCGCTGGCAGTCTCTTCGTCTATCGAGGAATTTATGAATTTGAAGGTTCCTGCCATCACAAACCTTTCGGTAAACCTCCTCGCATATGATACCATGAACGCCATATCGCTGTAGTTGTAGGAATCCCCGGTTTTTGAATCAGTCTGGTACTGTTCGAAACCTGTCGGAGCGATATCCCTGTCGGCCGGTATGTCTGAAAGGCCGAGGTATATCATCCCTAACCCGAGGGTTCCGATTCCAGGGATGTTGTAAGCGACTGCGCCGGCCTCATGGTTCATATCGAAGATCCAGTTGTTGTGTGTAAACGCAACCTGGGTTTTTCCCTCCTCGATGTCTATCCCTGCGGGATTCCAGAAGATCATGTTGACATCGTGCTCGATGGTGGTTGCCGCTGAACCCAGAGCCACCATCCTGGCGCCAATGCCGATCTTCAGGAAAGCCGCGCTGTTTATGCCCGTCTTACGGATCGCCGCAGAGCTGGAGGAGGCCCAGAGGAGGGCGAACGCGAGAGCTAAGATCAGAAGTTTTCCTGGTTTCATCGCCTTATTTCCTCCTTCTTTAATCGGACCTTTCCGCTATCTGAGGATCGCGAAGGCGCCCTTTTGCTGACCTCTTGTGCCACTTACAGGGTCCCTCCATTCCGCGACCCATATATAGACCCCGCTGCCGACCTCTATACCGTCCTTTGAGAACATATCCCAGAAGATTGTACCGTTCGTCAGGTCGGGGGCAACGAAGTTTAACTCATCGATCAGTTGACCCGATACATCGAAGATGGTTATCTTGCAGTTCTGTGGGAGGTTGAAGAAGAACACCTTGTGTTCCGTTCCCACGTCGTGGAAAGCCTGCTGCTTGTACGGGTTAGGTCTGACCGATATCTTTGCGGCCTCGGTCTTCAAGTCCGAATACGCCTTCACCGGGGACACCAGAACGAAAGGAGCTCCCATATCCTTACGCCCCTGGGCGTCGCTCACCTTGGGGAACCAGGAGTTTGAGGTCGCCCACGGGTAGGTTCCTCCCATAGCCCCGTACGGTCGTTAAAGTTGAGCTTCCCAGATCCTGAAAGCTTCCGCTCACGTTCTTGTAAGCAGCGACGTAGTAGTAGAACGTGAACCCTGGAAGCGTCCCTGGTGCATCATCCTCGTAGGCATAAGGATATGTCGCCTTATCGGCACCTTCGTTGGCGTAGCTACCCAGATCGGCGTTCGTTATCACTTTCAGGAGCTTGTAAGGTCCCCACCATTCCCCCTGTTGGGTCTTCACACCGCCGAAATCCGAGAAATCGGGTTTCAACGGGTATTTGGTGATCTCCCCACCAGGTGCATCGACTTCGGTGTAGCCGTGGGCTGTCCTGTAACCCTCCTCGGTCGGATCAAAAGGAGGCCATGCCGCGGACTTGTAGATCCTGTAGCCGTCGGCATCTGAAACCTCATCCCACTAAGTAGGTGGTCAAAAACAATTTGACATAGCAGAGGAGAAATCCTTTGTTAGGATCTCTGGGGACATTTCATGGATAACATTGCTGCCAACCGGACTTACAAAACTATACAGGAGTTCGTAGAACGTTCTCAAGGGTGACTGTATGACCTGACACCACAGGAAATCAACACTGAGACTGTTGCTATGTCAAAATCATTTTGGCCTTCCACTTAGTGTGAGAAGCCATGGACTTCTTTGCCTGCTGGCCAGCCGAAGCTCGGGGTTACGAACTGGCCTCCTGACTCACGGCTGCTCCTGTTGACATAAGTGCCGTGCTCGTAGTATAACCGTTTGGAAAGATCGTTCGAAAAGCTGCCGTAGGCGTTCCAGTTTTATGAGCGGGCGGGTGTTCCCGGATACTTCGAGCTTGATATCCGGGGCTGCTGGCTGCTGTGGGAGGTTGTAGTTGCCCTGGGCATCCATGCTGGCATATGCCGCCCTGGAAGCCTTTATTGCATCGCTCAGACCCAGGAGCCTGTACTCGGCTGCTTCGACAAAGTAGCCCCTTATCTTCTCACCCACTTCCAAGGAAAAGGGGCCGATGCACATATTAGGATCATCACCTGAGAAGGTGTATGTGGCAAGGGTACCTGCCTTCAGCAGGTCGAACTCTATCCTCCGGGTCGGACTAGTGACGCATATCTTCTCCCACGGATCACCCACTTTGCCCATCACGGCGTTGCTCCCGTCAGGGCGCTGCCATTGTGCTTCGGATTTCAACGCCCAGTCATCGAAGCTCCAGGCTTCGTCGAACTTGCTTCCCGAAGAGAAGATATTCGGGTTAGGTGAGAGGTCGAAGTCCAACTGCGATCCGCCCTTGCCCCCGTCTTTGAAGTAAGTTCCCATGGAGCAGGTGAACATACCTTTGGGAGTACCATCGTTTATGTTGTTCTTGCCATCGTTCCAGGTGAAGAACCAGCCGCGCTGGGCACCTTCGCCGACCGCTGGGGTTCCGAAGTCCGTCGTCTTATCCCCGGTTATCTCGCCGATGGAGGGATCTATCTGCTTCACCCCGAGGTATGTATAGCCATAGTAGCTATCGGCGTAACGGCCTCCTGCTGCAAGCCCGGGCTGGTCCTCCCTCCCGGCATCGGATCCGCGGCCTTCGAAGCCGAAGGCCCAGGGGTAACCGTCCTCGTCCGGGCTGGCATCGTACCCTTTGGCATTGAAACGCGTGTTCGAGTAGAAGTAGACCCTGTTGCCTGCATGGTTGAAGTAGAAGTTGAATGGGTTCCCCGAGCGGTCCATCGTAAGCCTCTCGATCCTGTTGCCGCTGAGGTCCACGGTTCCATTGCCGTTGACGTCGGCCTCACCTGTGTTGTAGAAATCGAACTCACAGATCAGGAAATCGTCCAGATGGCCCCAGTCGAGGGTAAACGAATGGACCCGCATCGTTATGTCGATCCCTGTATTCGTGGGCCATGAGGCCTCATACACCGCATGACGACGACCGTCGCCCTCGAACCAGGTCTCGCGCGTGTAGTTGCGGTCCCCGGGTCCCGTGTAGAACAGATCTCCTCCCTCAGCTCCGGGGAGGCTGTTATTGTACATCGTCCAGCTAAACTGCGCGTCATCGCCCGGAAGCCCTCCGACGGCGGCGAAATCCGGATCGAAAACGGTGGCGTTCATATAGTGTGAGAAGCCATGGACTTCTTTGCCTGCCGGCCAGCCGAAGCTCGGGGTTACGAACTGGCCTCCTGACTCACGGCTGCTCCTGTTGACATAAGTGCCGTGCTCGTAGTATAACCGTTTGGAAAGATCGTTCGAAAAGCTGCCGTAGGCGTTCCAGTTATTTCCCGTGCGGTGCCCCCCCAGGCATCGCCAGCCACCAGATACCCTATCCCCTTGGCGGGATCGGCCCTCACGTGAGCAGGATCGAGCGCAAGGATAAAGAGCGCAGCCAGCAGGGCTCCTGCCAATATAATCTTAATTTCTTTCTGCATCTTTATTATACAATACTTCGGACAGTTTTTGTAAATTATTGTTTTATAGCAATTTATATGACAAGCGCCTCAAATCACGTAACTTATTGTTTTTTAATGACTTTTCAGATCCGCCCTCGGCCCAAATACGGTAAAATCGCGAAAAGTGTCCGAACTATTGTTATACCGATTTGCCTTGATTTTCTGTTTTTTTGTATTATCCTATACTCGGCTTGT
>CAZTBA010000079.1:0-17958 GCA_964611725.1 uncultured bacterium | reverse complement strand
ATGATTGCACTCTGAAGTGCAGGTATTGCTATACACACAGGAAAGACTGTCAGAATCGATTTGCAGTATCTCCTGAGATCCCGGAAGATATTACACGACGGGCGGTCGATTTTCTAATCCGCAATTTGTCACCCGATGCCAGCAGCTACACGGTCTATTTTGGTTCAGTCGGAGAACCCTTGCTTCATCTGGATCATCTCGAATTCCTGTGGAAGCATGTCAGAGAGCAAGAAACAAAGCTATCGAGGAGATTCCGTTGTGCGCTAATCAGTACGAATGGGACGCTTCTTTCAGATGATGCATTCAAGGTCTTCAGTGAAATGAACGAGTGGCCAGCGGTAAGTATGGATGGCCCAAGGCATATCCATGACTCGATGAGGGTATTGCCAGATGAAGCTGGATCTTACGATAAGATAGAGCCTGGGGTCAAGAAGTTCATCCGTTATGGCGGCATCACGACGGCAAGTGCAGTGCTCACCGGAAGAAATCCCCACGTCAAAGATATCTTCCTTCATCTCTTCGAGCTTGGGTTTCGTAAGATTGTGATTAAACCCGTCAGGGTTTCCCCATATAGTAGCTTTTCAATAAACGGGAAAAATATAGAGAATATAAAAAGAGGCTACACGAATTTCGTAAAGTTTCTTCTTGAACAGGATCGTTCCAGGCTTCTCTCATACCTGGGAGCAATTGCGGGCGGGGACTTCCTTGGGAGATTCCTGAGGAGACTTCTGTTGAGATCGAAGCTTATTTACCGCTGTCCTGCCGGGCGATCGGATGTGAGCATTGATGTTAATGGAGATATCTATCCTTGCGACAGCTTCATCGGGGTGGAGGAGTTCAAGCTCGGCAACCTGTCGACAGGCTTGGACAATGACAGGAGGAAGAAATTCCTATCCCTTCACGTTGATGATAAACCCGCGTGTCGTCACTGCTGGGCGCGGTATCTCTGCGGAGGTGGATGCTACTACAGTGCCTGGATCTCGACAGGTAGGGTGGACACCCCGGATCCTGTGAAGTGTGAGCTCATAAAGCACGTCATAAGCCTGGGAATGCTCTTGATAGCCGAGATGAAAGATAGAGACTCTGGGCTGCTTGAGGCTTTCATATCCAATCTCAAGCACTTTCCATCTCCCTTCCCAACTCCTACCATCGCATGCCCTTTTTCCTCCGAGGAAGCCCGGGATAAGTTGGACTGCATATATCTCGACAGGGCTTGCCAATTTAGAGGGCTGAAGATATGGGGTGGGCCGGGTGATCTGAGCGCTCGGGCAAGTGTTAGGTGGGATGATAGCAGGTTTTACCTTTCGGTAGAAGTTATTGATGATGTGTTCCTTGAACCCGATAACCCTTACAGGATAGACGAAGGGGACAGCATCCAGTTCGCGATAGCACCTGATGATAGGGGAAGCTGGTATTATGAATATGGTGCCACGCTTGTAAATGGAAGAGCTGTGCTCGTAAGGCTGAATTCACCTCCCGGGGAGGACAGAGGCATAGTCAAACAATCAGATTTGAGGGTACAGAGATCGAACGGACGCACGGACTACCATCTGTCCATAGCTTGGAAAGATATGCATTCGCTTAAACCAGCGATCGGGAAGGAGTTCCTGTTTAACATGGTCGTGAACGATAGAGACTACCCTCGCCAGCCAAAGGCCTGGATGGAGTGGACTCCCGGAATGATCGTGGAAAAAAACGCGTCTCTTTTCGGGAGAATACGTTTTGTGAGGGGATGAAGCATATGAGGATAGGTATAGGAGTGCCGACGAGGAATAGACCGTACCACCTCGTGCTCCTTCTAAGCGCACTTCTGAGACAGACGAAGGAGGATTGGGATCTCGTAATCGTGAATGATTGGGACGACGAAGCAAATCTTGAAGAAGATAAGAAGGTCAGGAAGCTTGTAGGTATGATGTCAGAGAGAGGGCATAGAGTCAGGATAGTCAGAGGAGTGCTGTTAGGCCCGCCTTTTGCGCACAACATAGCCATGCGGAACCTCGATCATGAGCTTATCCTGCGGCTCGATGACGATCAACTCCCCGAACCTGATTTCTTGGAGAAATTATGCCGACCTTTTGAGAATGACATCGGAGGCAAAATAGGCGCTGTCGGGGGTGTCTATCCGTGCCTTGACCTCACACTCGTGGGCAAGGATGGAAGGGAGGAATGCCTTCAGACAAGCTATCATACGAAGGATGCATGCTATTCCGTGGAAGTGCTCCATTCGAGCTTTGTGTATCGGCGCAGGGTGGTTGAAAAGATAGGGAAATTTCCGGAATGCTATTCCGCTGTGGGGCACAGGGAGGAAACTGACACCTCTATGAGGATAAAGACGGCGGGATATAAGCTCTTAGTGGTTACAAAAGCAGTTGCATGGCATTTTATGGCTGATGGTGGAGTGAGGGATATCCCGAACCATGACGAGCTCAAGAAGAGAGACGATGCTGTTTTTATGAAGAGATTTGGGAGAAGACCTAAGTGGAAGGATAAAGTGGGCAAAAACGGGTGAGACATTCAGTCATGCCTGGCGATGTGAGCTGAGAGCCCGTTTGTGGGAGAGAGGGTTTTGCTTATAAAGTGGAAGGGTTTTCTGCTGGAAGATTCGTGTAGTTGCTGCAATTCGAACTGTAGTGCCGAATGCTCCTGGCACGATGAGATGTATGTGGTTCTCGGCGACAAAGTGTACTGCAGGAACTGCTATGAGAGCGAGAGATGCCTGGGATGGAAACCCTGGCCAAGTTATCAGTTCCTGCTTGGTTTCTTTAAAGGTGTCAAGGAAGGGTTGTCGGTCGGGTGTTAAGCTTAAGGACGTTGATAGATGGTGGGATTATAGGGTTGTACAAACGTAAAGCTTTTTCAGATGAGATGACCGAGAGATCACTGCCCTCTGTATCTCCGTCAGTCTGCCTTCAGTGTGTGCTTCGAAACGCAGTGTAATCAGTGGTTCAGTGACTGAGGGCCGTATCAGTGCCCAGCCGTCAGCCCAGGCGATGCGAACTCCGTCCAGAGTGCTCACCTCACAGTTCACTTCCTGGGCAAAGGCTTGCTCCAACTCCTCTACAATGGACTGCGCCTGTCGGGGTGGACAGGATAGACGGATGTCCGGGGTAATGGGGTAGCGGGGAACGGTGTCGACCATCGCCCCCAGTTCTCGATCGTCCTCAGCCAGGATTTGCGACATAAGCAATGTTGCATACAGGCCGTCGTCACGCCCGAGATCACCGAAGAAGAAGTGACCGCTAACCTCTCCTCCCATCAGAGCTCTGTGGCGCAGCAATGTGGTTTTGATGAAAGCGTGTCCCGACTTCTCCATCACCGGCAGACCTCCAGCCCGGCGAACTTCCTCGGGCACCACACTGGAACACTTGATGTCGTAAACCACTTCTCCGGGCTCGTTTCGCAAAAGATAACGGGCGAAAAGGACAATGCTGCGATCGCTCTCCACCACACGACCGCGATCATCGACGAAGATGGCTCTGTCGCCATCACCGTCAAATGCTGTCCCCATGTCGGCTCCTGATCGGATCACGGTTTCGCACAAAGTCTTCAGATTAGCAGCTACGGCCGGATTTGGGGGACGGCCAGGAAAGCTGCCATCGGGTTCACAGAATAACTCTACCACTTCGTATTCCAGATCTCTCAGCACTTCAGGGGCGATCCTTGAATAGCAGCCGTTACCGGCGTCGATAACTACCTTCATCCCATCAGATACGGTGAATTTGCTTTTGATGAAGGTCTTGTAATGCTCAATGGCTTCATGCTGTTCATAGCTTCCGGACCCCTGTGCGAAATCGCCGCTGACCATCCGACTCTCGAGGGATGCCAACTCTTCCTCGGTGATAGGCCAGGGCCCCAGAATCAGCTTGAATCCGTTGTCTCCCGGTGGGTTATGGGATCCGGTAACCATAACGCCTCCGTCAGCGCTCAAATGATCCTTGGCGAAATAGAAGGCCGGTGTAGGCAAGATTCCCAGATCGATGGTGTGGCAACCTGCCGCTATCAGTCCCCTGATGAGAGACTCCTTGAGGGATGATGTGCTGGGACGCAGATCGCCGCCGACTACCACAACCTTTCCGGTAAGTTCCGTGCCCACAGCCAAACCCAGTGCTTCAGCCACTTCGGGAGTCAGGTCCAGACCATATTTACCTCGGATGTCACAGGCTTTGAAAATACCCATTTCACACTCATTTCAGCTAAGTTTAATACTACGTCTTCTCATATAAGGGATAGCCACGATCGAGCCTTGTCTGGTAAACGTTCCGCAGTGGCTATGAGCGATCCGCCAACAGCTTATGGCGTAACGCCTATCCCAATTATCACTTTCAGGTGAAAGAGGAATTATCCTATGTAGCCTCTCTCGCGGCAGGCGGCACAGAAGCGGGCATAACGTTCATCATAAGGGGTTTTCAGCTTCGGACGGGGTTCCACCTGCTTTGCGATACGTACCATGGCTCTGGCCGCAGGGACGATGCCATGGTAAATGACCCCGCCGGCGGCGACAATAGCCGCTCCCATGGCACCGCCACTCATTTCAGGAACCGGAAGGACTTTGCCCAGGATATCGGCCCGCAACTGCAGCCAGACAGCGCTGCTCGTGGCCCCACCCGCAACGTGGATTTCATCACCGATCTCTGCTCCCAGATCTCCCAGCACGTCATAGGCCAGCCTTTCCACGTAACCCACGCCCTCCAGATAGGCGGCGTATAGTGTCACGTCATCCGATGCCTCACCCAGCACGAAACCCTGAGCTTCGGGTTTGGAGAAGGGGAAGCGTTCACCTGGCCGAACGAGGGGATAGACGATTAAGTCAGTTGGTGTCCGATCCAATGCCCGGGCATTGAGCTCTTCCAGTCGGCCGGCATCGAAGATACGGGAGATACTTTCTCCACCGGTATTGCTGGCTCCACCCGGCAGCCAGTGGCCATCCGGATGGCGGTGACAGTAGACTCGTCCGGCCGGATCACGAATCAGTTTCCGGGTGACTCCCTTGATCACCAGAGTCGTACCCAGGGTGCTGTTCCACTGTCCCGGTGCAACAGCTCCGGTGGATACCTGGGACGCACAGCCGTCTGTCATCCCGGCCATCACCGGTGTGTCTGCAGCCAGACCGGTCTCCTCAGCGGCCTTGAGAGATACGGTCCCTACCTCCGTACCCGGGGCCACTACTTTGGGCAGTCGCTCACGAGGTATGTTCAATTCGGACTCGATGAAGTCAGGCCAGTGATCATCCATAAGGTCGTAGCCGGTTTTCAGCGCATTGCTGTAATCGGTGATGCCGAAGCTACCGGTCAGCCAACCGATGATGAAATCCGTCGGACTCAGAAAATAACGAGCTGTATTGAATCGCTTGGGATCGTGTCGTCTTAGCCATAAAATCTTTGGAAGGGCAAATGAAGCGGAAAAACGGTAGCCGAGTTTCTTTGCAAGCGCGGCTCCGGCATTGTTGACTTCTGTGGCTTCTTTGCCAGATCGCCTGTCGTTGTACATCAGCGCCGATCCCAGAGGTTTGCCATTCTCATCTATTGCACAGACAGTTCCCGAGGTGGAGGTGACCGAGATCCCCTTTATGTCGGAGGTATCGACGCCGGCTTCCTGCACGAGGTGGGCGACCTGTCGCAGACAGCTTGCAGTAGTCGCCCACCAATCGGACGGATGCTGCTCGAACCAACCTTGCGGGAGTGAAGGGACCGCCTCTGAGAGGAAAGGTTCCTCTGCGTGGGCGATGACCGTCCCGGCTGGATCGCTGACCAAAGCGCGCGCACCCTGCGTCCCTACATCAATTCCGAGTACATACATAAGCTTTAATCATCTCCTCGCTATCGATCTAAGTGACAGTAGATCAAATACTTGAACCTGATTTGCCCAGTTTCTTTCGACGATATAGTTCATCTGGTCTGGTATGAATACGCTCAACCTCCCCGGCACTCAAGAATCGGGGACCGCCCAATGTGTAAGTTCCCAGCAGAATCCGGGCTGTCTTTACATACATGGATGTGATGTTTTCTACCGTGTCAGGTGTGGAGCCAAGCGCAATAAGGCCGTGATTCTGCATGAGAATGACCCTGGGATTCTCTCCGTGCTCGCGAGGATAGCGTGTCAGAACTTCCCACACTTTGCGCGCCAGGGGCAGACCGGGATCGGCATAGGGCACATAGGCTGGAATCGGTCCGCAGACCACAATTTCGTCCGGGAAAAGCCGTCCCTGGATGGCTTCTTCGGTTTTTTGCGAACAGAGTATAGCGTTCACGGCTGTCGGGTGAGTATGACCCACATACTTGGCTTCGCCAAGGGTTAGAACCAGGGCATGGAGCACCGTCTCTATGGAAGGCCAGGTCTCAACGGCGGGATCCATTCTGGCTGCACCCAGTTCTCGCTTGATTTCCTCATCCGAGAGATCATTGCTGTCCAATATACGCAGAACCCTGTCGAAGTTCATCTCCACGAATCCGTTAGCATCGATACCGTGGAGCTTGGTTCCACTGGCCTTGACCCAGAAAGTTGAATCATCGACACGTGCAGAAGTGTTGCCTTCACCAAGGATGACGTAGTCATTTTCCGGTTGGCCGAGATTGCGAGACATCGTGATCAATCTGTTCAGAATCTCATACCTGTCAACTGGTTCCTGGGGTTCAGTTTTCTTTGATTGTTCCACTTTGAGCTCCTGTAAACGGGGTTTTTAATGGAAGACAGTGCTATTATAGTAGAATCTCCTACCAATGTCAAGGTTCTGGATTCCGGATTTTTCCTGGAAACTGTGGTGACCAGACGAGTTCCAGATCCGACCGAATGATTCAGATTCGGAGCCTGAGGAAAATCTGACTTTTTCGTTGATCTTGTCTGCCAATGATGTCTATATAGTGAAAAGCATTTTAGAGTGACAGGCTGAGAGAGTTGGAAAGGAGAGAGAACCTGAATCACCGAGAAGCGTTCCGGGCAGTGATGAGCTTTGAAAGACCAGAGAGACTTTGCCGGTTCGAATGGGGCTACTGGCCCGAGACCATTACAAGATACCGCGAGATTCACGAGTTTTTGTAGCACAGCGGGATCTGCAACTCAACCATAGCCAAAGAAAATATTTGACACAGATAGATGTTTTGTTCATATCTTAGATATATTCATTATTAATGAACAAGAAATAATAGTGAACAAAAAGGATATATTATGATGCTTTGAACACTATGAAGAAAAACTGGAGAAATCCAGGAGGCTTGATTATGAGGTTGATATCGACTATTCATTGTGATGCAGGCAGGGTCAACTCAGTCCTGATCGAAGTTCAAAATGCCTTGAGTATCAACAAGTGAGACCTGCAATTCACGGGTGGATAAAGATTACTCACACTCCTAAGTAATTCCCCAGCAATCTATTATGTTATATTACCTGATTACTATTGGGTAGTTTCTACGCATTTTTCTCCTTTCATGTCCATTGCATATTAGGACCATATTTACTTGATAATATATATAAGATATTGATAATATTTAACATGTTCTGTCTTGGAACTGGGTTTTAGCTTCCGTGGCATAGTAATTGCAATTACTATAAGCATCATCGGGAATTTGCACTAATCCTTGTTTCACAAAGCAGTGCACGTCTCTACCATATTAGGTGTAGAGACGCCCCAGTGGGGCGCCTCCAAAGAACCCGATTTACCTTATGAAACCCAAAACGTATTGGAGCAGCCGTAAACTGAGATTGAGGGAAGTAGAGTGATCCGATATATCATCCGCAAGGAATTCCTAGCCAATCTGCTGAGTGCGCGCTTTGCTCTTGGTCTTGTTGTAGCTGTTCTGATGATGGGACTTGTGGGATACATTCTCACGGAGGACTATATTGTCCGTCACCAGAACTATCTCTCAGATGTACAGCGGCATCGGGAGGCATTGAAACAGGCCAAAGTCTATTCAACGATCCAGGTGACTGTGGATATTCCTCCTTCACCACTGTCCCTGTTTAGCCGGAGCGCGAAGGATCTGCCCTCCTCAATCCGTGTCTCTCCCTACCATATTCCTTCCCTGACGGAAGGTGGATCGAGCCCTGGTATCGGTCTCTGGGGTACCAGTGATCGCCCGCAAAACCCCCTCCTGAGGATGTTCGCGTCCATTGACCTTTCGTTTGTGATCGGCATGATACTGAGCCTCTTCGCCATTTTCCTGGTCTTCGACAGCTTCAGTGGAGAGCAGGAGCAGGGCACCCTGTGGTTAGTCCTATCTAATCCGGTTGGACGGATTCAACTGCTGATCGGGAAATTCCTGGGAGCGCTACTCACTATGGCGGTGCCGCTTACCCTGGGTTTTTTGGAGTTGATGCTACTCTGGAGTCTGTCTCCGGGTATTTCGCTGAATGCTTCCAGTTGGGCGGGCATCGGATTGATTTATCTCTTCTCACTGATTTTCCTGTCCGGATTCCTGGCACTGGGGCTTCTGGTTTCGCTGTTTGCCAAGGAATCCTCCTCTGGCCTTATGTATATCCTCCTGGTATGGGTTGTGATGGCTGTGGTAATTCCGGAAGGAGGTGGGTATCTGGCGGAGTATTTCCGTCCTCAGGAAGCTCGACAGAAAGGCCTAAAAGATCTGGGCCGTGAAAATTACAGCTTCAATGAAGCCCGCAAAAAAGTCGAATACAAACAGAAGTGTGGCTGGTACTTTGCGTCCACGAGTAGCACAGGTGGTGAGAGCCTTCTTGGGATTACCGAAGAAGAGGTATACAATAGGATGAGATACAATGAAAGGGTTTCTCCCTTGAAATTTCAGTATGCAGAGGATTGCTACCAGGTGGTGAAACGGTACGTTGATACAATCCGAAAATGGAGTAACATTCGGGACAATTTGATTCGGCCATCTCTCTGTGTCGTATACTGGAATATGGTGAAGGCGATCTCAGGAACAGATATGGACAGTTACGAAGTCTTGTTGGAACGTGCCCGTATCTACCGTGAGGAGTTGATGAGCTATCTGCGTCCTAAGGTGGAAACTCCAGAGTGGTTCACGCGAGTCCTGGAGTATACGGATATGCAGCCTACCGAGGAAAATAGGAAGTACTGGAGGGAACTGATAGAGAAAGAGGGAGAGAAAGCATATGGCGAAATCCTGAACTGGGATCGCATAGCGCCGCTTGACCTGGGTACCATGCCGTGGCCAAGCATTAGATTCCCGGGCCTGGCAGAACGGGTCGCGGGAGTGATTATGGATGTTCTACTTCTTGTGGTGATTACGGGCCTGTTTCTGGGGTTGGCAACCTGGAAGGTGTTGGGCTATAAACCATAATTCACAGTTGGATGGATTAGACGGACAGATATGCGGCTTATTGGAGGAGGGGACGATGTTCCAGACGATTGTGAGGAAAGACCTGATAGATCACATAAGCAGCTTTCGCTTCTTAGCCATACTTGTGCTGACGATACTGCTCATGGTTACCGGTGTGATGGTCTCCTCGGTCAAATACAGAAATGCGATCGAGGAGTATCCACGCCGTGTCTCGGCACTGGTCAATGACGATGGGAAAACGAACTTGAGAAACGTACCCTGTGAGGGCGGAGGCTCCGTACGCAGATTCCCTTTGAATCTGGCCTTCTGCTCGGGAACCGGGGAAAGGGAGTTGCCCAACGAGGCCCGCTTCGCAGTCCATGGCCTTCGAGCCCTTGAGAGGACTTCGGACATTGGGGAAATAGTGGGAGGCTCTGCACATGTAGATTGGGCCTTTGTGACCTCTGTGTTCCTCAGTTTTGCCGCAGGGCTCCTTACCTATAAGGGGATATCAGGTGAACTCCGAGACGGCACCCTGGCCCTCATGCTTTCCAATTCCCTCTCGCGAGGTATAGTGATTCTGGGGAAATATTTGGCTGCATTGATCCCTCTGGCAGTTGTCTTACTCATCTCTATGATATTCAGTCTTATCGTTCTCCAGGCTACGGGTACTGTTCAGCTAATGGGAGATGACTGGATAAAGATCGGTTTTGTTGTATGGGTGAGCCTGTTTTATCTCTCTATCTTTATCCTGATCGGTCTGCTCTGTTCGGTATTCACTCGCAGCCCTTTGATCTCTGCTGTGGCCTTTCTGTTCACATGGATATGCCTGGTGTTCGTCATACCTAATCTGGGAGGTATGCTGGCGGAACAGATAGCAGATGTCAAGACACCTCTTTTAAGGGGGGAAGCTGATTCCATTAGAGATCGGTTTCCGCTCAAGCCGGGTATGAGCGATGTGGAAGAGGCTTCCGTGATGCTCCGGCGTGAGCTGGCCCAGGAGGACCTTTTAATCGAACACATTCGATCCCTCGCCCGACAGGTTCACCTCGGAGAGCATCTCACTCGAGTATCCCCAGCATCCTCATTTTCCTATGCGGTTGAGAATATCGTTGGAGGAGGGACCAATAGATTGATGCGTTTCGTGGACAACGTGGTGATGTTCCGTGAGAGGTTCCTCCAGGCGATGATTGAGGCGGACAAAGAGGACCCTGAAAGCGAACACCATTATACACCCTGGTCGTGTGGGGGGAATCGTTTCTCCAAGAGGACGGTTGATCTCGGGCCGGCGAAGTACTTCCAGGACCCCCCTCCGTCGAGTATGGAGGGTTTACAGGCAGCCTTTATAGATCTATTTCTGCTAATTCTCTATAACGGGCTTCTTTTTCTGATAACCTTTATGCGTTTCGCCAGGCAGGATGTTGCCCCCTCTTCTGGTGTGTGAGAGAACATGGGCTGGTGCTGGATGGTGTGGACTTCAGAAGAAGAGACAGTGTGACTTTGTGAGCGGTCAGCTGTCAGCAATCAGCTAGAAACTGAGAACTCACAGCCAAATATCTAAGGGGGACGTGAATTGAAAGATTTCAGATCACTGAAAACATGGGAAAAGAGCCACCAGTTGACCTTGGAAGTTTATAGGGTTACCGCTGTTTTTCCAAAAGATGAATTGTATGGACTGACAAGCCAGATCCTACGCGCTAGCGTATCCATTCCTGCTAACATTGCAGAAGGTTGTGGCCGAAGCGGGGATACCGAGCTTGCTCGTTTCTTTCAAATCGCGATGGGATCAGCAAGCGAATTGGATTATCATCTTCTGCTTGCACGAGATCTCAATTTCCTTAATAGCTCAGACTATGAACAACTCAGGAGAGATGTGGTTGAAGTAAAGCGTATGTTAGCATCGTTCATTCAGAAGCTGAAAGCTAAGAGCTGATGGCTGAATGCTTGCATAACGTGTTTCCTGTGTATTAAGAATTTCCAGAAGAGCCGGAGAGAGTTCCCATGATCCAGACAATTGCAAAACGCGAATTTCTCAACAACATAATACAGTTCCGCTTTGCCGTCGTTACCGTAGTATCCGTAACGCTGGCCGTACTTTCTACGCTAATTGGCATAAAGGATTACAGGCAGCGGGTGGGGGACTACTTTGAGGCCCTGGCTGCTGAGAGGGCTGCACTCGACAAAATAACGGTCTATTCCTACCTCCAACCAGTGATAGTCAAACCCCCGCACCCCCTTTCGATGGTCACCCGTGGCCATGAGGCGAAACTCAGGGAGTCACTCCGTATAGAGCCTTTCCGCGTACCAACTCCCGAGCATATGCTCAGTACACAGGAGTGGAGCGGCAAAAATGAGTATCTCGCCGGTTTTTTTACCTTCGATTTGACCGCCACAGTGAGGATATTTCTCGGGCTCCTGGCACTGCTTTTTGCATTCGATGCGATAGCAGGGGAGAAGGAAGGGGGAACATTGGGCCTCGCTTTCTCAAACCCGCTGACGCGTGTGAAATTTTTCCTCGGGAAATACTTCGGAGGAATGCTTAGCTTGATGATTCCTACCATAGCCTGCTTTCTCATATCGACCATACTTATTCTATTTTCTTCCGGATTTGTCTTCACAGGAGGGCAATGGATAAGAGCTGGTATTACACTGGTGTCGTACCTCATTTTTATTTCGTTCATGTTCCTTTTGGGGCTCTTGATATCGGCTTCCACAATGCGGTCCTCCACCTCCCTCATAGTTTGCCTCCTCGTCTGGCTTCTCTCCATTGAGGTCATACCGAACGCAGGAGTATTCATCGCTGAACAAGCAGTACAGGTCCCCTCACGCCATTCGATATATATGAGGTTTGAGGATATATGGCCGGAGAAGTGGCAAAGGATTATGGAATATGAAGCAAAGCTCAAACATCCTGGACCTGCTTATAGCATAGGCTACTACTCCATGGACGAAAGTGTGTCAAGGAGTGTGCTTCGCAGGCTTTTTCACCCCAAGCAATATGATTATCTTGAGAAGAACCTTTCATTCAGGAATCAGCAATTCTATGAGGAGTGCATGAAATTCCACAGGATCGATATAGAGTATTATGGCATACTGGAAAAACAGGCTAAACTGGCAAGGAGGCTCTCTGGGATTTCACCTTCGATACTTCTTGAGACTATCTGCCAGAAGCTGGCATGCACATCTATCGGCGACTATGAGCATTTCTTAGACGAATCGCGGCAATATCACAGCACTTTCATCTCTTATATGCGCAGCAAGAAGGCATTCAGCTCGAGGCGCTGGTTTACGGATGATCCTCCAGATCAGGAACCGGCGATCCCAGATCCGGAGCATTTCGATTTCAACTCCGTCGGACCGTCGTTCTGGTCCGATATACAGCTAAAAGGAGAGGAACTTGGCAGGGACCCGAGGAGGAGGCTCGACCTGAGTGATCTTCCGTCCTTCAAACACAGGCCGCTCAGCCTGGCGGAGTCGGTCTCCAATTCCCTGTTCGAGATAGGCACGCTCATCTTTGGGAACTTAGCTTGCTTCCTTCTGGGGCTTATACTGTTTTTGAGGTATGACCTGAGGTAAGGAGGTGTACTGCATGTGGGAGGTTTTTTCGTTTCAGTTAGTTGGTCATCTGAAGAGCTTGAGGCTCCATATCGGGTTGGTCCTTACGGCTTTCCTGATGTTGACGAATGGGCTTGTGTACACCAGCAAATATGCTCAGGAAGTCCGGGATTACAACGATGTCATGGTAGATTTTCTGAGCAAACATCTTAACAGACATAGAGGCGTATGGGACCTTTCCCGAAGGAGCACGGTGGCTGTGAAGAAGCCACTCAGGGTTCAGTTCGTGTCAGAAGGGGGACAGAGCGAGACACCTAATAGCAGAAGCACAATGGTAATCTACCTCAAAAATCCGCACAGGAGCATAAGATCGAACTATAAACTTTCTGATTTTACCTTTATAGACTGGGAGTTTGTTGTCAAGGTGGTCCTCGGATTCCTCGCGATCATTCTGGCATACGATTCCATATCGGGAGATAGAGAAAGGGGTACATTGAAACTTATCCTTTCTAATGCGATACCGCGACACAAGGTCTTTCTGGCAAGATTTCTTGCAGCTTTTACCATACTGACTTTCTGTCTTGCCATTGGGGCAGTTGTAAGCCTCGCTATCGTCATAAGGAGTATACCTCTTCAGGGGAGTGACTGGATAAGGATAGGTTTTTTCATTGTCTTATCTTTTGTGTACCTTGCTTTTATGGTGTTGACGGGGATGATGGTTTCCTCGCTGTCAAGAAGTTCGATAGCAAGCCTTGTGATACTTCTCCTTGTATGGGTAGTGCTTATTGCTGTTATCCCCGGTGTAGCTATGCTTTTGGGTCGTGCCCTCAGACCCCTTCCGAATTCATCTGAGGTGAGGGCAGAGATCGAGGCAGCAAAGGATAAGAGGGCCATTTCAAAGGAGTATAAGGCAAGGGATGCTGCTTGGCGTGACATAAGGGCCGCAAAGGCGGATAGCTATGAGAAGGAAAGGCGTGCCTTAGAAATCGACCGGAAACACTATAGTATGGTGGAAAAGATCTATGTCGATTTTCTCCATCGCAAATTTGGTCAGAGAAGGCTCGTTCAGGAGATATCTTACATATCTCCTGCTATGGTGTTTGGATTCTGCGGACAATCCGTACTTGGGACAGGCTTTCTGAGGGATCAGGAGTATGAGAGACAGACGAGGGAATACAGGGACACGCTTAAGAAGTTTCTGACGGAGTTCGATGCGAAGGACCCCGAAAGCCCACATCTCCTTTTCGGGAGCGTTCCTTATATGACCGGCACACCCTTGGAACCTGAGCAGGTCCCAAGGTTTTCTGAGAAGGAGGTATCGATCGATGAGGGATTTACGGATGGGGTATATGGAATCATGTTGCTTTTGATTGAAATTGTTGCTGTTTTCATGATAGGAGTTCTTTCGTTCGACCGTCGTGATGTGATATAATGAAGCGGTCAGCCGTCAGCTATCTATCAGCCTTCAGCCAAAAGATAGCAACTGTGAACTCAAATCTGCAATCCACAATGGGAGGAGGGAAAAGCGATGATATCAACTGTTGATCTTACGAAGCGCTATGAGGACGGAGTCCTTGCGCTCGATCACCTCAACCTCACAGTCGATCCCGGTGAGATATTCTGCCTTCTCGGGGCAAACGGAGCGGGGAAGACCACTACGATAAACCTCATGCTTAACTTCATAGAGCCAACTGAAGGGACAGCCACCATAAACGATATAGATGTGGTGAAAAACCCTCTTGAGGCGAAGAAATATGTCTCATACCTTGCCGAAAACGTGATGTTGTATGGAAACTTCACAGCAAGGCAGAATCTGGACTTCTTCACGAAGCTCGGAGGGAAGAAGAAAGTCACCAAAGATGAATACTACATGGTGATGAGGGAGGTAGGACTTCCTGAGAGGGCTTTTGAGATGAGGCTTAAGCATTTTTCCAAGGGGATGCGTCAGCGCCTTGGGATAGCGATAGTGATAATGAAGGATGCGCCTGCGGTATTATTGGATGAGCCAACTGCCGGTCTGGATCCGAAAGGGGCAGCAGATTTCCTTGAGACTCTGAAAGAGTTGAGGAATAAGGGCAAGGCAGTCTTTATGTCGACACATGATATCTTCCGTGCCAAGGAGATTGGCGACAGGGTCGGGATAATGAAGGAAGGCAGGCTCATAACTGTGATGACGAAAGAGGATCTCGAGGAGCTGGATCTGGAGAGGATATATCTTGATTATATGAGGAGTTGAGAAAGGAATCTTCGAAGCCTTCAAGTTCATATCTTTCTTGCTGGCTATTATTATTGAACTGACGTTTTTTACGGTGATGGATCAGTGATAACACTGATTTTTCTAAATTGCCAAGTCGTTTATAGTTCAAATTTCTGATCTTCTAAAGGAGGGTCAAGCGATGGGTGATAGACTGCTTCTGCTAATCGGTGCAATAGCATTGACCGCTTCCTCTGCCGCTGCCGAGTCTGAGGAGGTTTGGGAGATGCATGAGGAGATCAAATTGGAGAAGGAGAAACTCGTCAATGTGGAGATTGACTTCGGGGTCGGTGAGTTGAGGCTGGGTGCAGGCTCAGGGGATCTCCTGCTCGATGCGGATATCGAGTACTCGGAGGAAGAACTCAAACCAAAGATCTCCTACCAGGCTCAGGATAGCGTCGGAAGGCTTCATCTTAAAGTCGAAGAGGTGAAACATATCCGTCATCCCTGGCGCAGCCTCTGGGATCTAAAATTCACTGATAAGATACCTTTGACCTTCGATATCAGTATTGGAGCCAACAAGGGGGAATTGGATTTTACAGGCCTCCGCGTCCGAGATCTGGAGATCAATACCGGAGCCAGTTCCTCAGTGATCACATTTAACAAGCCAAATCCGGAACCATTGGAACAGATCGAAATATCCGCAGGTGCGGCCAAAGTCAGACTCAAGGGTCTCGGGAATGCGAATTTCAATAGGCTTGATTTTCAGGGTGGTGCCGGGATCTACATACTGGATTTCAGGGGAGATTTGAATCATAAGGCATCCGTGGATATCTCAATGGGCATCGCCCAGTTGACCCTGCTGATACCCAGAGACATAGGTACCAAGATCCGAAGGGATACCCCTTTAACTTCTTTTTCAATAGACGGGTTTAAGGAAGAGTTGGGGTATTATATAAATGAAAGTTTCGGCAAAACAAAAGGGGCATTGATCATAAACATCAAGAGCGGATTGGGAAGTATCAACGTGGAAACGGTTGAGTGATTTGATTTCGATTCGACTTAAGATAGAAAGATATGGGTGACCCTGACGGTATCGTGTCTCACATTCGTGGGATATAGTGATAGATGGAGGGTAGGTCCGTTATGATTTGGACAATAGCAAAGAAGGAGTTTTTAGAGAACGTTCTAAGCTACAAGTTCATTTTGACCATGATCCTCTCATTTGCCCTGATAGTGATGAGCCTGTCGATCATGGGCAATATCTACAGGCAGCGGTTGGAACAGTATACAGTCGCTGTCCCGAAGGAGGGGGAGAGCAAGGCACTCAAGCGACCGGCAACATTGGGCGTCTTCGCCAGGGGGCTGGATGAGCAAATGACAAGGCTAATAGACATATGGTCCTGGGTTGGTCGGATCACTGTTGGATCAAAACAACAAACTAACTACCAATTTATGCTCTTTCCAGCCCCCGATTTCCTTTATATCGTGCGGGTGCTCTTCAGTCTCCTCGCCATACTGTTCACATTTGATGCCATCTCCGGAGAAAAGCAGAGAGGTACTTTGAAGCTTTCTCTAAGCGGACCTTTGCCCAAATATAGCATTTTGCTGGGCAAGTGGATTGGTGGCAGCTTAGGTCTTGCCATTCCCTTTCTGATTTCCATAACTGCTGGAGGTATGGTATTATCGTTTGGGTTCGCCATGCCCTTCATAAGCGACGATATGATGCGCATTGGCCTGATTATGTTGGCCTCCATAATCTATATCTCCGCATTCTTTTCATTGGGACTGCTCGTATCCAGCTTGACCGGACGTCCTACATCTTCGGCCATAATTGCACTTGCTGTATGGGTCACTTTGATCTTTGGCCTTCCGAATGTGGGTGTGCTTATGGCCAGGCGGCTCGTCAAAATACCCTCTATTGAGAGCATCGAGCAGGAGCGGAACCGGTTGTGGGCTGTGGAAATTTTCAAAGCGGAAGGAGATTATCGGAATGCCTGGAAGGAAGCCAAATCGAGATATGTGGAGATTGAAAATCAATACCGAAATCGCCTCCATTACCTCGTGAGGCTAAGTACGAATCTCTCTCGCCTGTCTCCTGCTTCGTCCTACCTCTTTCTGATTACAGCACTGACGCGAACCGGGGTCGAGGATAACGAGCGCTTCAAAGATGCTGTAATTCGCTATCGAGAAGAAACGTTCATGAAAGAACGCAAGGATATACCACGCTTCATATATACTGAACCTGTGTTGCGCAATACTCTCAGGTCCGATGTTTACCTCGATTTTGGGGTACTTCTACTGTTTAACGTGATCTTCTTCATGGGTACATATATGGCTTTCCTCAGATATGACCCCAGGTGACAGAGGGGCTACAGATCCACAGAGATGTCTATCCTGAAGGAGAAGATGAGTATGCTATCTCTAATTGCCAAAAAAGAGTTCCTGGAGAATCTGATCAGCCTGCGGTTTGCTATCACGTTTCTTCTATCTCTTTTCCTGATCGTGATAAGCATCCATGTTCTTGCCGAAGATTACAAGCATCAGGAAGGAGAATATTCGAGCCAGGTGAAGTCCAGAGAAGATGCTCTTGACAATTACGCCAACCGCAACCGTCTGGGCGCTATAGCTGGTAACGTTCCTGTACCTCCGTCTTTTCTCAGATCCCTTTTCCAGGCGGTACCACTCAGCTCCTATTACGATTCGCTGGACAGCGACCCAATGATCATCCTCTTTCCGACCTTCAACCTTCTCTCTATCATCGTTTTCGTAATGAGCCTGTGTGCGATCTTTTTTGGATATGATGCCATCTGTGGTGAAAAGCAGGAGGGCACCCTGAAGTTGATGCTATCCTGCGGAGCTCCCAGGTACAAAATCATGCTCGCGAAATGGGTGGGGGGAATCCTCAGCATTCTCGTACCCTTTTTGATCTCGCTGCTGTTCGGCCTGATCCTTATCGTATCC
>CAZTBA010000078.1:0-17997 GCA_964611725.1 uncultured bacterium | reverse complement strand
AACCGGCTCGTCTGTCTTCAGAATGCTTCCTATATCGGGAGCGGATGATCCGATTGAAGTCGAATCTCTCAGCGGCGGTGGGGTAGATATGGTGATAGATGAAAATGGCGATATCTATTTCGGAAGTGGCACCGATCTTTATGTACTGAGAGGTGTAGAGCCTGTTGTGCTTCCAGAGGAAGATAGCTGGTTATACAGGGACAGTCTCGATCCCGGTTGGGAGGCCAAAAGCTCCAATGCAGAAATTGATCTCTCCTCGGATGATAGGGTTATTGATGGTACCTGCCAGGAGATCTCTTTCGGGACGAGCGGGTTCCCATCGGTTGAATACATTTTCAAAGACCCTTCAGGTTTCAGTGCCTTCGGGTACAGATCTCTTGATTTCTCTTTCAACCCCGGGGATGCCGATATAGGTGAGATCATTGTAGGAACGAAATTCGCCATAAAAAACTATCTTGGAGAAGCTTTCCAGCCCAATACCTGGTTTGAGCTTTCGGTTCCGCTTGAGGAACTCGGCTGGTCGGGCGCTACTCTGAGTTCGATTCGAATATGGGGCAGAGCGACAGGTTCTTTTTACATAGATAATGTCAGGTTCGTGGCCAGGGAGCGCACAGGTGTGGAGGTGGGATCGGTGGCCGGGCCCTCGGATTTCTCGCTTTTCCATGGCTATCCGAACCCCTTCAACTCCGCGTTCACGATCGACTTCAAGCTCCCGTGCCGGAGCGAGGCCGAGCTTTCCATATACGATGTGTGTGGACGTAAGGTGAGGGCGCTTTTCAGAGGTGCAGCGCCAGCCGGCCTTGGCAAAGTTCACTGGGATGGATGTGATAGCCGAGGCAACCCCGTCGCAAGTGGGATCTACCTGTACAGGCTCAGTGCAGGGAGTTTCGAAGCAACCAAGAAGGCTGTATTGATAAGGTAGTTTTTGTGAAACCTCCGGGAGCAGTTCTCCTTCACACTATTTTCAGTATGATTTCTTCTGTCCGACTCCTCTGAGATGTCTCAGAAGGTTCCACATCGGGATCTCATCCATATAGCCTCTGTACTCATCCCCAAATTTCTGTAGATTGAAATCATCCTCCTTCCTCGAAGCAGTCCAGAGGCAGATGATACAAACTATTCCCAGGATGGCGGAAGGGATCGATTGGAAAACCAACATTAGCGCAACCGTCCATATTGCAGTACCGAAATACAGGGGATGCCGCACGATCCTGAACACACCACTACGGATGATCAGTGTGGTGTGTTCCCAGCTATCCGTAGGTTTCCCTTTGGTATGGAGTCCTATGAAAGCTCCGATAATGAAGAAGGCTGCAGGGATATAGAGGGCTAATCCTATAACCTTTAGCGGTAAGATATCGAATTTCGCAAATCTTCCGCTCAATCCGAGGATCAACAAAGTAAAATAGCCACCGACTCCGACTGCCGCATATATCTCATAGAAAACGCGTTCTCTGATAACCGGCATAAGCCACCCGAAAATGATGAAAGCCCATATAGCTGCAAGAATTATATAGCTCAACATTTTGTCCTCCTGATTTTCGGTATAGAAGCCTATACCACCCGAATTTCACAAACATAGCCTCATCAGCACCGGCATCAGTTAGTTGTCTGGTGGCTCTCAAGGGTGATATCAAGATAACTCATTCATTGCCATAATGCAATATGGAGATTACCGGGTTTTGGAGCGATTAAGAAAACGAAGAGGCCGCCACTGAAAAGCGGCAGCCCCTTGTTAGAACAGATCAGTAGGCTATCAACCCATCACTGAAACATAGCCTTGATCCTACCCCAGGAAGAATTAGATACCGCTGTTCCTGACGTGGAGATGGTGACACGGATGACAGCAGATACCGGGGGATAAGTAAACCCGTCATTGACGAGACGGACCGAGTTATCGGGATCAGCGGCTCCCGTGTTAGGACCGGACTGGCGCTGCGCCTGATCCGGCCCGACTCCTGGCTCCTGATTCTCCTCCGTACCGGCATCCCAGAGCATGATCTGGCTGGTCACATCACCGGAGACGGGAGTGCCATCCTCAGCGTGAAGTGCAATGCCGTTTTCGTCGGGGCCACAGAAAAGATCGTTGGATGGAACGAACATCGTGGCAAACGAGAGCTTCGCACCCGATGGTGCGTTAATCATGAATTCGTATGCGCCGCCCGGGCCAATAGGGGCGGGACTGGTTGCCCCAACGGGCGTATTGAAAGCGCCACTGGAGAGAACATTCCCCTGATTCGCCAGTGCCGATGCCAATGCTACAGGATTGCCGTCCTCTGCAAGGGCCTCAAGCCCATCACCACGGTCGGGCTGACCCGGTGTAAACAGCGGTTCCGGTTCGGTATGCACTGCCCAGACACCAGGTGCAAAAGGAACGGTGAGTCCTGTGTTATCTGCCAATACGTCCCCCAGAGCACCCGGGTTACCGTCCTCCGCGATGGCCTCCAAACCATCTCCGCGATCCGGCTCACCGGGCATGAAGAGGGGTGCGGGCTCTGTGTGGACTACCCAAACTCCCGGTGCAAGAGGAACTGGCTGCATACTTCCATCTGATGGCTGTAATGTGTTCGAGGTAGAAACATTCTCGATACGCACTGTAAACATAGGTGCCATGTCGGAATCTATAGTTACAAGAACGACCTCATTTACTGCTGGATACGCAAATTCATCTGATACCAGCCGAACCGATGTGTTTGAATCAGCCGCTCCTGTATTGGCAGCAGATTGTCGCTGTGGTTGATCCGGGCCGACTCCGGGTTCCTGATTCTCCTCCGTACCAGCATCCCAGAGCATGATCTGGCTGGTCACATCACCGGAAACGGGCGTGCCATCCGGGTTGTAGAGCTCAATGCCGTTTTCGCCCGGGGCATAGAAAAGATCATTGGATGGAACGAACATTGTGGCAAATGATAGTTTCGCCCCCAGTGGTGCGCTAAGCGTGAACTCATATGCTCCTTCCGGTAAAAGGGGACCAGGTTCGGCGGCTCCGACCGGAGTGTTGAAAACACCGCTGGCCGTATATGCGTATGCTTCTGACACATTCTCAATGCGCACCTGAAATGTCGTATCGGATTGTGCAATTGCTGTTGAGAAGGTCAAAGACAACAACAGAAAGGTAAAGAAAATCCTCTTCATAACAATCTCCTCCTTGCTTGTACAAAACATCGTCAAATCCCCACCTTGAGACCGTGGAGAAAGGTACGGGGTGTAAGCTTCAAAATCTCTCCCCTCCTTTCGACTGCTATTGATCCTCAAAGACCGGCTTCACTCTTTCCCACTTCTTTGAATGTTGCCGTATTGCATAGCCTGCTGCTTAACATCGCCGGTCCGCAGAGAAACGGATCTGACCACGAGAGGAGAGATCCCCAGATGAAGTCGCATCACCTCCTTAGTAAGCTTACGGGATGTCCTCAATGCTTACTTTGAATACTATACTGGATTGGTCACACGCATTGACAAATGCCAGTATTGTGAATACACGCACTATAAGGATCTTTTGCATATTGTTCCCGTTTGCTTCCAGTTTGAATATCTTGAGATCCTACTATTAATTTTACCTGAAAAGAACAAAAGGGTCATCACAAAAGGATCACAAAAGATTAAAAAAAGCTTAATGACTCTTCCTGTAAGGAGAGTTAATGCCAATCTGCGTAAGCTTTCAGCTTCTGTTGATAGCTCAGTGCTCAATAGCAGGCAGTATGAACCCGAGTCGCTCAGGCCTCTGCTTGAATGTGGTTCAGAACCATCCTGAACTTGACATTGGCGGAGTGTCCCTGGAAACGAAAAAAAAGATGCCTGGAAAAGGGCATAAACGGACGAAACTGTGAGATTTCTGTTGCGCGAAGGCCAAATATAGGTTAAAATGTTGCCCGCTATTTTTATGAAACAGGCAACGGTGAATCCGAGAACGTGATTACTGCCGTTACCGCAGCAGGATAGGACGCTTTGACCAGCATTGCTATACTTCTGAAGCAACTGCCGGCAAGCCGCATTTTGGTCTCCAAAGAAGGGAGGACTCGTGATACCGAAGTCGTCAGGTGGTAGGTTCCTACGCGATCAGAAATGGGAGAAGTTCTCAGTTCAGGAAGCACAAGCGGACTTCTATGTGGCTCCAGACGGGAATGACTCTTGGTCCGGTTCCCTGCCATCTCCCACAGCAGATGGGAGTGATGGGCCATTCGCCACTTTCGAGCGTGCGCAAGAGGCCGTTCGTCTCCTGAAGCAACAGGTGTATTCTGAGAAGAAACCGCCACCAGAGAAAAGGTTCATCGGGTCTCCTCATAGGTTCGGCGAAGGCAAAGACATCCTTGTGCTCATTCGTGGCGGCTACTATTCGATGGAGAAGCCTCTGCAGTTCGATCCGGATGATGGAGGGGAAAGGGTTGAGACGGATTTTCCGACAGGAGCATTTGAGTTCCGCAAGCTGAAGGATTATTTCGTGACCTATGCTGCTTACCCGGGTGAGACACCGATTATCTCCGGCGGGAACAGGATAACTTCCTGGCTGGAAGAGAAAGGGAAGTGGGTCGCAGATGTCCAGGGGATGCACGTTAAGCAGGTAGTGGCGAACGGTAAGCTCCAGACTCTCGCAAGGACTCCTAATGAGGGATACTTCACACCGGCTGAGATGCCTGAATCCGTGACGGAATTCAAATTCCGTAAGGGAGACCTGAAACAGTGGCCTAATATGGAGAACAACAGGATAATCATGCTTCTCAGGTGGCATCGAGGGGTCAATTCCATTGCCAGGCTCGATATGGACAACCGTGTTGCTCATCTGGCGGAGCCACAACCAGGAATGGTAGTCGTCCCTCCGAGATACTACGTGGAGAACGTGGAAGCGCTGCTTGATGCGCCTGGCGAGTGGTTCTTCCATGCAGATACAGGCAAGCTGAGTTACATACCTGATGGCGGCATTACCGATCCCAATGAAGCCAACATTGTGACGCCCATCCTATCCCAACTGGTGGTAGTGCAGGGCAAAACCGAAAGGCCTGTGCGCAACCTGAGGTTCTACGGGTTGACGTTCGAGGTGACCACATCAGACCACAGCGCAATCTCATTCGCGTATGCCACGAACTGTGAGTTCGTGGATTCGGAGATTAGGAGTGTCGCCAACGTCGCCCTTCAACTTGGCAAAGGCTGTTACCTCAACCGAATCCTGAATAATACCATACAGGGAGCTAACAGGGGTGGCATCCACATCTCCGGAGACCCACATCCTGATTGGGTGGATTTGGTCCACGGGAATATCGTCTCCTATAATTACATATCAGATTGCGGTGGTAACAGCATTCATGTGAGCAATACCCGTGATACCATCATATCCCATAATGAGATAACCAACACTCGTGGGCGGGTCCCTCTGCAGGTGGGAGGCTGGTCCAATGTAGAAGTGGCCATTGAGGGCGGGTACCGGGTCGAGTACAACCACATCCACCATGTCCAGGTAGACTCCGATGACTCCGGTGCCATCACCACGGCTGGTCTCACAACGAACTCCATCTTGCGGGGCAACCTGATTCACGACGTGAGCCCTGGTTTCTTCAATGATAACGTAGCTTTGTGGTTCGACAACATGTCTTCGGGATGGAAAGCTGTCGAGAACATCTACTACAACCTGAAACAGGCTACGATGAAGCTCTGCGCGTGCGAGCTCTCCGATAATATCTACCGTGACAATTACCTGATCGAAGCGCCCGAGAATGAGCCGGAGGGGATCATCGAGGGGAAACCCAGGTTTGAGTACAGCGGGCTCAGGATCGGCAGGGCTGATGATGACCGGCAGGCACCTGTTCTCACCGGCCAAACCCTTCAGGTAAGTGCCGCTGTCAGGAACGCCGGAGCAACAGGGGTTGGCCGGGCGGACCTGTATGTCGATGGTAGGATTGCTGAGTCCAGGAAGTTCCCGGTGATTCATAATAACACGCGGACAATCACCTTCGATATCGCGTTTCACGAGCCTGGTGAACACAGGATCGCTATCGGCTCCACCCCCGATGAAGTTGTGAATGTGGGCGGCAGACCACTTCAGTTGCTCTATACCGACGTGGACGTACCGATATCAGCCGTCCCTGTCGGTGAATCGATCGCCGTGAGCGCCACCGTTAAGAATGTGGGAGACACCCAGAACTCCGATGATGCCCATCTCTACATGGACGGCAAGGTAGTCGGCGCGAATCCAGTTACGTTATTGCCTGGGGAATCCGGAAAGGTGAGTTTTCTGACTGAGCCGCGGAAAGGCATTCATAAAGTTAGCATCGGCAATGCCATGCCCAGGACGGTGGAAGTATACCCAAGTCATCCTGTAGATATCACACAATGCGAGCTGTACACCCATTGTTCTGCAACAGCAAGGCCCTGCGAGTTTGGCATGGACAAAGCCAATAACCGCTACACTATCACAGCGAGTGGCACCGATTTGCTTCACGCAGAGGATTCCTACGGTGCCATCTATCTCAAAGGTATCATCAGGGGGAACTTCGTTGCAACTCTGAAGGTGGTGAAGTTCGGAGAGAACGTCAACCCATGGTACAAAGCTGGAATATTCGTCCGGAATGATATTGCCAGAAGCCATGAAATAAAGCCGGGGAGTCTCGGTTCGGTCTTGATATATGCAAGCTCCAAGCTCTCTGGAATCCAGTGGGACGAGTTCGGAGATGGCTGTATGCATCACCTTGGGGATAGGACGTTCCATGAGATCGAGAATCCCTTTCCGGTGTGGCTGAAACTGGTCAGGCATGGTGACATGTTTACCGGCTACACCAGCTATGATGGTGTGACCTGGGGCCAGCCCAAGCATTCCGATCCGATCCCTGGTCTATCGGACTCGATGGATATCGGCATGGCTGCGGGAACGATCGATCAGGTGCCGGCGTTGGTTGTGCTGGAAGATTTTGCACTGGAGGTGGAGGATGAAGGCTGGAGGGAGGAGTAGCGCCGGTACCTCCGGGGACCGATACAGGGGTAATCAGAACCCGTGGGCATGATATGTTTCAGCGTTCAGTCCTGGCCGGAAACACGGAATTCGAAAAGCGGCAACAGTTTACGACATTTTCTAGTGGTCGAGGAGGGGAAACAACTCCTCGACCAACCTTTCTACAGGAAGCAAAATGGTATTGTAGGTTGGACGGGCTTCAGGCTTTCGCGGCAGGATAAGAGGTGGGCGAAAAACTGGTTTGATAAAACTGAGATCCCATACATATTTTAGATAGAGAGGTCCATTGTTAGAATATCTCAATACAGTCCAAATCGATGGCTAAACACCTAAAACAGGTTTGCCTCCCAGAATAAATGAAAATGTAGTGCCTTTGTTAACAATGCTCTGGACTTGGATCTGACTGTTATGTACCTCCAGAACTTTCTTGGCGATTGCAAGGCCTAAGCCAGCACCACCGTAACTGCGGGTCCGGCTTTTGTCAATGCGGTAAAACCTGTCAAAGATACGAGGTAAATCTTCCGCAGGAATGCCCTGTCCTGTGTCTGAGATCATGACACAAACAGCATCTTCTTTTTCCTTTAGCTCAACTCTTACTGCGCCGTTTTCCGGGGTATATCGAAGGGCATTGTCGATCAAATTAGATAGGGCTCGTTCAACCAACGCTAAGTCGGCATAGACGAGTGGTAAGTTCTGCGGTAAAACAGTCTCTATTCGAATTCGCAGATTGTCAGCCATAGGTTCAAACTTCATAACTACGTCCTGGGTAAGCTCGGCCATAGAAAATGGTTCCATCTTCGGTGTGATCTGATTGGCATCTAACTTGGAAAGCTCAAATAACTCATCGACCAAGTTGCCTAGCATTTTTGCATTATTGAGAATGATCTCCAGATATTTCTGTCTCTCTTCTGTCGACAGGGTTTCTTCCTTAATCATGATCGTTTCGAGGTACCCCTGAATCGATGCGAGGGGGTTACGAAGATCATGTGACACGTTGGCCACCAACTCTCGCCGGAGATCATCGGTACGTTTCATTTCTTCCATATTGGTTACTATAGTATCCGCCATCTGGTCGAAGGCCTTTGCGAGCTGTCCGATCTCATCACTGGAATCCGTTTTAATCCGAGAGTTGTAGTTGCCCTGCTCAAACTTTTTCACAGCACGGGTTATCCTCTGGAAGCGCTTTGTGAGTATAGCAAACAAGATGAGTCCGATAACTCCAGTACAAATAAAAGCTACTAACAATCCCAAAGAGGTCATACGGATGATGAAGCTTTCCCGTATCATTTCAGCGACTGAATCGTACTGTTCACTTCCTAATATGACATAAAGATAACCAGGTTTACCCTGACTAATTTCAATTGATGCTACGGAGAAAGGCTTTACCTGTCCCGGGTTTCGTGGGTCATCACCCATTATGGGCATACTTGAGGTACCTTCCAGGTACTTCTCTATGGGATCCATTGTTATCGATTCTAACTGAACCTTCTCTTTCGGCACAGCGAAAAAGGTTAATATTTTGCCATTCTGGTCCAGGAGGTAGATTTCTATGCGAGGGTTTATTACCATCAAATAATGTATAGTCCGCTCAATCTCACCATAATTGATACTGTCCTGTATAAAGGGTTCGAATTCTTTGGCAATGTCTCGGGCCAGATGTCGGTTTAGTTTCTGTTCGGACTCATTGACAAACCGCAATGATGAATTTATAGAAACCAGAATTTGCACCACAACAAGCAATAATAACAGGATAAGAAAAACTGCGGAAATTTTGGCATAAAGGCTGTGAAATATACCTTTCATTGGGATAATTCCTCCAACTCAGCGAATCGGTATCCAACACCCCAGATGGTTTTTATGTACTTTGGCTCTGTAGAATTCTTTTCGATTTTACTGCGCAGCCGGTTGATATGAGAGTTGACCGTGTGTTCGTAGCCACTGAATTGGTATCCCCAGACGAGATCCAGCAGTTCCCGTCGGGAGTATGCCTTTCCAGGATGAGAGGCAAACAGGGCCAATAAGTCGAATTCTTTAGCGGTCAGTTCAATTGATTGATTTCCGAGCTTCACCTTGCGTTTCCCTAAATCAATGGTTAGTTCTCCATAGCGGAAGACGTCTTGTTGACCATCCGATGCCGCTTTTGCTTCATCGGCTTCCATTCGCCGGAATATGGCCTTGATTCGAGCAATGAACTCACGAATACTGAATGGTTTTGTCAGATAATCGTCAGCACCCAATTCGAGCCCTAATACTTTGTCCAATTCTTCGGATCTGGCAGTAAGCATGAGTATCGGGGTGTAATTGTCTTCCCTTCGAATTCTTTTGCAGACTTCCAATCCGTCCAGCCCCGGGAGCATCAGATCCAGAATCACCAGATCATAATCATTCTCTCGCATCCTGTCCAAACCTGTAAGGCCGTCCTCCACTCGGTCGAGCGTACAGCCCAGATCACGAAGATGAATTTCGACTAAATCGGCAATTTCCCAATCATCTTCGATGATGAGGATTTTCTTTTCGGAAGTCATTTTTATAACCTCATCAAATTATGAAATAACCCCTGGCATTATGTGGTTGATGTTCGCTTCTCTCGGTTTTCAGGATGACGAGCTGTACCGGCCGAGATCCACAAACGCCCTGCAGGCTATGTCCTGCCAGATGGGATCAAGCCCGATAGCCTCGTTTGATCCATAATATCCGGCTATAAATCCTCCCCCGAAACATCCAAGCTTACCGATCATCTCACGGGCAGCATTCCTTATCTTCTCCTCATCTTTGGTCTGAAGGGTTTTCTGAATGTCGACAGGACACCAGAAATTGGCTTTACCACCGAAATCGCGGCTCAAGTTGTCTATCCCGTGGAGCTCAGGCTGATCGAACTGGAGGACATCGATGCCAACCTCTGTCAGGTCCCCGATTATCTCGTAGACGTGGCCACAGGTGTGCATAAACACCGCGAGCCCCCTCTCATGCGCCACACCGCAGAGCCTCTCAAAACCGGGCTTGAAGAATCTCCTCCAGAGCTTCGGATCTATGAGCAGCCTGTCCTGTGCCCCCCAGTCCTCTGCAAACATAACTGCATCAGCACCGGCATCAGCCAGATGTATTATTGCGGTCTCAAGTATATCTTCAAGCTTGCCGAGGAGGCCCTTCACATTATCCGGTTCTAAGATGAGATCCATCAGGAAGTTGTCCATGCGACGCATCTTCCGTGCTATGTTGAAAGGGAATCCCGGTATCCCGCCTATCCTGTATTTTTCCTTCTCGGAGGAAAAGACCTTTCGTGCCTTTTCGTAGCGCATGTCGAGATCATAATTGGGGAATTCGTAGCTTTCGAGCATTTCCCAGGTTTCGATAGCACCCTTAGCCACCTCTCCCTTTGAGATGTCCTCCAAACGCGCCCACGTGTTTCCCCATTCATCGAGCATCTCCCAGTTTCCATCCTTCTTTTCCCAACCGTGGCTTTTCCGGTTCGGATCGGGGGATATGCCGGAACGCGAGAAGTCGTTCGGATAGGGTGACGGAAGCCCCATAGGTATCCTGTCGGGACCGGAAAAACTAAGCGCGCTCTCTACCCTCTCACGGCTCGTCATAAACTCCTCCAGATGATTTCAACACAATTAGTTTTCCCCAAATGGAAATTTAGGGGTTACCGAAATCGTTAGTTTTTTACTTAATATAGTGTGAGATACGTTGCAGTGTCAAGCCTGGCGCATCGAAGTGCCAAGCAGGCCAAGGTGCCTTGAATTGAGTGAAAGGTGTTTTTCTGTTTTATATGCATTTCTCAATCAGGCATTCAAAACCTGGGTAGAGGCTATTAAATAGAATAAACTGCAGATCAAGACGGCAAAGGAGGTGATGATCTCAGGTGGTTTTCTGATCGTAATGGCTTAATGAGAAAAAATGAATTGATGCAATGATGTATCAATAGAGGGGCATTGGCGTTCCACTTTGAAAATTGGTGAGAACGCCTTTTTGTTTTTTGGATGATTATTGATATACAAAGGAAGAGAGGAGATGTTCAAAAACAAGAGCTTATTAAAGTTTGTTATCCCCGTTATTGTAGTTCTGATTGATACGGGAGGAAGCGCATTTGCTGAAGAACTGCCCACAGTTCAAACTAATGCCGAGATGATCGCCGAAAAAGGAGCTGTTCTGGATACGGTCTGGACACTGATCGCGGCAGTTTTGGTCATGTTCATGCAGGCCGGTTTTGCCATGCTGGAGACGGGGTTTACCCGTGCCAAGAATGCCTGCAATGTCCTGATGAAAAACGTTATGGATTTCTGCCTCGGCAGCATTATCTACTGGGCCGTGGGTTTTGGGATCATGTTCGGGGCAGGGGACCTTCTTTTCGGTACCAGTGGCTTTTTCCTCAAAGATATGGGGGGTACCTTCGCCTCTCTGGACTGGGCACAGGTGCCTTTGGAGGGTAAATATTTCTTCCAGTTAGTATTCTGTGCCACTGCTGCTACTATCGTGTCAGGAGCGGTGGCGGAGAGGACGAGATTTATTGCGTATATTATATATAGCATTGTTATCTCAGCGCTTATATACCCTATAGTTGGTCATTGGATCTGGGGCGGCGGTTGGCTTTCAAAGATAGGTATGTGGGATTTTGCAGGTTCGACAGTCGTTCATTCCGTGGGTGGATGGCTTGGCTTTACAGGGGCTGTAGTGCTTGGTCCAAGGGTCGGCAAGTATAACCCTGATGGTTCCTCAAATGCTATCCCCGGACATAATATACCTCTGGCAGCGTTAGGGGTATTTATACTCTGGTTTGGTTGGTTCGGCTTTAACCCCGGAAGCACAATGGCTGCTGTCCCCAATATTGTCCACATCGCAGCGACTACCAACATTGCTGGAGCCGCGGGCGGGATAGCAGCTATGTTGATCGCCTGGAAGATGTTTAAGAAGCCCGATACGAGTATGGCGCTTAACGGAATCATAGCTGGTCTGGTAGCTGTAACTGCTTCCTGCGCTTTTGTCTCCATAAAAAGCGCCATCTGCATCGGAGTTGTCGCGGGTATACTGGTTGTGTTGTCGATCATCTTTTTCGACAGGGTGCTGCATATAGACGATCCGGTAGGTGCTGTATCCGCTCATGCTGTCTGTGGCACGTGGGGTACACTTGCTCTGGGGTTATTCGCACAGGATAAGTTCTCTCCGGGTACAACGGGCGATGGTCTCTTGTTTGGTGGCGGCTGGAAGTTATTAGGTATTCAGGCTTTAGGGGTAGTGTCGATATTTGCCTGGTGTATGGTTACAGGGTTCACCCTCTTCTACTTAATCAAGAAACTCGTGGGCTTGAGAGTAAACAGGGAAGAGGAATTGCGTGGACTCGATGTCGATGAACATGGGATGGAATCCTATGCGGGATTTCAAATCTTTACAACTCAATAGAGGAGCGTTTAGGAATGAAACTGATTATCGCAATGATTCAGCCTCATAAATTGCCAGATGTTAAAAAGGCACTCTATGACGCCCAGGTGTATAAGATGACCGTTAACAATGCCCTGGGATGCGGACAGCAGGCGGGATACACGGAAACATATCGTGGTGTTATGCATGAGGTAAACCTTCTCAAAAAGATCAGGCTGGAGATTGCCGTGAACGAAGGCTTCGTTGAGCCAACGATTGATGCCATTATCAAAGGCGCCCGGACCGGCAACATCGGAGACGGCAAAATCTTTATCTTGGATCTACCCGAGTGCATAAGAATAAGGACCGGAGAACGGGGAAATAATGCTATAGGGTAGGTTTCGCCAGATTTATCTGTTGGAGCGTAGTCGTAATTACCATTTGCCTTCCCAGATACATCTCAGATCATCGAGATCCCCAAGAACGCATTCGAGCTTTTCCCGAGGGGTGTTCCCCCAACCGCTGATGCTGACATGCATACGTAATCTCCCTGCATACTGTGACATCGTTTGGCAGCATTTCTCCCAGGGAAGACAGACGGGTGCCTCCTTCTTTTTCCCCGGATGGTAATGCCAGTTGAAATTTGCTTTCAACACCCTCCTGTTTTTCAGTTGCTCCACAACGAGATCTGAAGGCCAGTCTCTGTGAACCCAACAGCCATAGAGGTCCGGCAGCTTGAGATAATCATCCAGAAGGGAGAAGTCCTGGTGGTCGACACAGACGAAAATACCCCCATACGCTCTCGACAGCATGGTGTTATAGGGCAGCACGACTTTTCTGATAACCGCCGGAGATAGGAAGGGGAGTATCATATCGTTTACTGCGATTCCTGGCTCGTAATTTGCGTTCACCCATCTCCCACAAGCCGCTTTTTCCTGTAAGCGCATCATTTCCAGCCACTTGGTTGCACAAACCTCGATGAGTCGGAGGGCATCATCGGGATCGGAGGCCATCAGTTCATAAAACTTCGTGTGTCCGATGATCTCTGCGGCAAAATCCAAAGGTAGTGTCGGGGAATAATGAGTAAAGGGGATCCTTCCCTGTACAATCTCTCCTATCTCTTCGTATGATCGGAGCACTGCCTGAAGAGCGGGACTTTGGGAAACATCGACTTCCTCGAGGGCATCGATCTCGGAGATATCATGTACGATGGGATCGACCCAGGCACGATAACCCTTTCTTTCTTCGATGGGTACATCCTGAGGATAACGTACTTCCGCACCCATGACTACCGCCAGAAAGTGGGTCCGGAAAGGGGGACCTTTGTAATGTCTATCGTGCGGATAGATCACGGGAACAGTATCAAAACCGTACTTGCGTGACTCCAATGCAGGCTTCACGTAGTTCATCAGTTGGTGATAAAGCTCGACCTCCGTGGGGTTACCCGGAGGAGGATCGGGAATCTCATGTGTAACCGGGATCTGTCCCCATATCGAAAGGGCAGGCTCCCCAGGCTGAAGCCAGAAGGCTTTTGCTTCAGGCTCGAGTTTCTGCATCGGTTCCTCGAGTACAGCAAACTCGTCTTCCAGAAATGACCTCAGATCGGATTTTACCATAGAACACTAATTCCTCTCACGCATCAGAATTTCCGAAGCCTTCTCCCTGACCTCCCGCACGAAGAAATGGTAGTAGGCCACCAATGTGTTGCGGTCCGATTCGTCACGGACCTGCAAGGCAGTTGCAGAGATGGCGGCTTCCCCGGCTCTCAGTGCCAGATCGCGGTACCTTTCCGCCTCGGCCAGGTGATGGCGCTTCGATCCCTCGTCGATGGCTTCGCGTGCCGCGTGGATCTCCCTCCCGAACTCATGGGCCATTTCCCTCTCGCCCAGGGCCTGGATCGCGAAGTCCAGCCGGCTCTGCCAATAGGCCAGCTCCTCTCGGCTGGCGTCGGACCGGATTTTGCGTTTCACGCGCGCCAGCTTGCGCCGGGCTTCCTCATACATGGCACGCACGTGGAAGAGTCCTTCCGGCATGGGTGCTTCGGCCTCAAGGTAGCGGCACATGATCCCCAGGACCGGGAAGAACAGACTGAGGAAATCGAGGTCGAGAATGACAGTGGTGTCTTCCAACAGATGCATTGTCTGGCACATTTCTTCGGCGACTTCGGTTCCGTATACATGGGAGAAGTGGTCGATGTATGCAGAATGCGGGGTGACCGTGACGTCCCACGAGGCCTGCGCCATATAGGCAGCGGGCGGGTCCAGATCGCCGATGGGCCAGTGGCGCGTGAGGAAACCGCGCCAGCCCAGCCGCTGCATGTTCTGCATGAGCAGGTGGATGCTCTCGGTGGCAACCTGAGGCAGGGAGCCGATGTTATCATCCTGCAGGGTCATAATGAGCGTTGCCGGAATTCTGCTGGTGTCCAGACCTTCCATCCAGTGCATAGCGCGCACTGCGCGGGATGCGGTGTATCCAAGGCTGGTAGCGACACCGCCGCCCTGCCACAGCACTTGCTCGAGTATCGGGAAGAGCGCCTCGCTGTTGCCTCCCAGCGTCAGGTGGATGTCGACGTCCCGGGCTGCCGCACGCTTCAGGAAATCATTGCCACTAAAGAAGCGATCGAAGAAGTGCAGCATACAGATCGACGATTTGAACTCTCGCTCCGCACGTTCGAGACCACCGGGGATCAGATAGTTGTGTCCCGCACGGTGCAGCATCCCGTCTAAGGGGGAGACCTTTTCGATTCCGTATCTGCTATCCAGATCCTGCCAGCATTCATGGAACAGCCGATCCACATGCGGGTGTTCCGGGAGGCCCAGGTAGATCTCGTCGACCTGGCCCCACTCCTCGAGATAGGCGTTCAGTTTAGCCTCTATCAGGGCGATGTGGTTTGGATTGGTGAGGTCACCTCGCTCGGCGCAGGTCAGGCAGCCGAGTTGGATGAGCTCTTCCGTCGGCTGCTGCAAAAGGGGTCTGAACTCGACAGGGAACTCCAGGGGTTGGATGGTGATGGCTGTGCGCATGTTGAAAAAGCTCGCCTGCTGCAGGATCCCCCCGATGAGCCGCCTCCCCGCAGCCAGCTTCTCCTCGAACGTCTCTGCACCGGCCAGCTCCGGATTGTCAAGAATGGGCATGTCCGGCAGGTACTGGCGACCGATATTATCCTCGTCGATCGGGATCTTCTGCCCGAAGAGCAATGTCGTCTTCCGTCTGCGGATGCCCTTGATCTCGTAGTCGACGAAGGGGTGTGGCGGCCACAGACACAGGTAGATGCCGTTGAACTTCAGCTTGAAAATCTGTCGGATGAAGGCCTTCTGCTGGGCCAGGCTCCACAGCACCGGGCCGGTGGGCAGGTCGTTGAACTGTCGCCAGGAACGCAGTTGCAGGGTGGGTTCCAAAACGAGATCCAGTTCCGGCAGGTGGAATGGACCGGGGTCTTCCGGCAGGACGTCGCCGTGGAGCAGATGCCGCACTCCATAATGCTCCACCAGTTCGTACACTGCCCAGGCCACAGCCGCGTCGCTGCCGCCAGCTAAGAGCATGGTGTCCTCGTCCAGACAGCGCAGAAGGAGACCCTGATCCGACAATTGGGGCAGTGATGGGCCAGCCTGCCGGATATGTGAGGCGGAAACCAGACCGAGCAAAAAACGGGTGCACTGACAGTCCGGCCTTCTGTCACTTATCTCGGCTGAGATATTGAACAGCCGCTGCAGGTAGTTTCTGAGCTCCGTTGCGGCAAAATGCTGTAGCTCACCGGCGTCTTCAGCGGTCACGATATAGATTGTTTTTATACCTGAACTCATCCTAGCCCTCCGTGTTTCGGATGGAAGAGCTCACCATGCCGCCACCGGTCCTTCGGGCGTGACGTGGAAGAACTGTCCGCGGACATTACCGGGCACGCGGTAACCTTCATGCATAACGTTGAGAACTCGGCGATCCGCCATCTCCACCATGCCCATCATCGCTGAAGTCGGTGACATCCGGTAGGCCTCACTCCAGGTCTGTCCCCCGTCATAGCTCATTTTGAGAAAGGTGCCATGGCCACGGCTGCCCATGATCAGGACGCCGGAGCTATGATCCAGCAGGAAGGGACACTCTGCACTGACGTCAGACTGGATCAGTGGAGCCCAACTTCGGCCTCCATCCTCTGAGGTGCTCGTCCACATGTAAGTGGCCCGCAGGGTCCTCATGAAAGCGATGAGTCGGCCTGGTTCGATCTCGGCCACCATGCACTCGTTATGGTCGAAGTTGTCGGAGTCGAAGTAGGTGGGTTCCTCCCAGGTAATGCCGTCATCCCGGCTGCGAAATAGGAGGGAACGGTCCCGTCGCCGGGCATTGTCGTGGCCCCAGGAATCATCGGCCTCGTATCCGCACATCACCACGGTGCCATCGCTAAGACGTTTCATCGGTGAATACAGGTGCACGTATTGCATACTGGACAGTGAATGGTCGGCCACTGCGAATTCTTCTCCCTCCAACCAGGTCTCGCCACCATCGGTGGAGCGAAGCACCAGTGTCACCGGTAGAGTTCCCTGGCTCTCTGTGAACCTCGCCAGACACGACAGCGATTCGTCCTCATGGGCAAATAATGAAGTTGGGATAATGTGGCTGAAAGAGCAGTGGGCAGGCCGGCTGAAGATAATCTGGGGCGGACTCCAGGTCTGGCCTTCATCTGCGGACCGGGTCAGTACGATTGTCCTGGGTGGTCCGACCTCCTGGGGATCGTGAGACCAGGCTACCAGGGTCACACCATCCCCCGTGCGGCAGACCACGGGATAGGCATTGAAACCTTCGGGCTGTTGGCCACCGGGATAGAAGAAACGGGGGAGCTCCCCCTCGTGTACCGTCCATTGCTTGGGCAGAGCGGTCGGTGTCCCATCTACCTGCAGGTTACGGAAGGAGACCGCACCACGGGCCACCAGGCCAACGCAACCTGCGGGATAGGTGGCGTCACGCAGATCGAAGACAATCTGTCCATCCATGGACACCCGGATAAACGTGCCGGTGGCCTGGACCCGGATGCGCACCCAGTCCGGACTTGAGTGATCCCACTCTGCCCGCGTTCTCGGTCCATTCTGGAGGATACGGTCCGGGACCACTGAGTGTGGGACAAGTCCCCTGGCCAGCTCTCGCCGGTACCCGGATTGGTCCTGTATCCAGAGGGTCAGCTCGTAGGCCTGCGCCTTGCGGCCGAGCTCAACGACATCGACCACGTAGAACCGGGCGCTGTCCATGGAGCGGAAGACGATACCGCCGTGAATGATGGATCCGTAGGGGCACTTGTAATCGACGGAGATGTCAGTGTCATCGAGCGGTTGAGAGGTGAGGAAGGCGAAATCCTCTCGTGCCAGCTCGTGAGCATAGGAGTTCGGTATCCTGGTGGGATCGGGATCGAAGTTGGGATAGGACCAGACCGGAGGATAGATAATATTGTCCTGTGTCTGCTGCCACCCAGGGACACCGATGAAGGTCCAGCTATCCTCGTTGCCGATGAGATGGGCATTCAGGTGTTCTAAGAACATAACGGGCATCTCCTTCTCTTAGTACCAAACCGGCACAAAAACCCGGTGTACGATGACGGGGGCTGCGTCTCTGGCCAGCCCTCCCTCGCTCCAGATCCCCAGTGCGTTTCCGCCGGGGCGCAGCAGGCCGGATGGCACCTCTGCCTCCCACCATTCCTCGTTCCGCTCGGCCTCCAGGAG
>CAZTBA010000077.1:10473-18194 GCA_964611725.1 uncultured bacterium | reverse complement strand
ATCCCGACCTCAGATCCCGGAGCCCCTCCGGAAAGGAGGTAATCCGCTGAGATATGCAGCCTGTTCAGGTGTGGTCACCCCTTAGGACCTTAGTCATAACTACCGCATCCTCACGTGGCTTTGAATAATAGCCTTTCCTGATCGCGACCTCCCGGAAACCCTCCTTCCGATAAAGGGCTATGGCAATCAGGTTGGACATCCTGACCTCAAGGGTTACTACCATCGCCTTCCTGCTACTGGCCTTGTCTATCATATGCCTAAGGAGTGTTTTTCCTATCCCCTTACTCCTCAAGTCTTTGTCAACTGCAAGGTTAGCTATATGTATCTCCCGAAAGACGAACCAGCCTATCCCGTAGCCTACAACCCTCCCATCGATCTTGGCCACCAAGCAACAGGTGTCATCCGAAAGGGCAATTTCGAAGTGCTTCCGCCTCCAGGGGTTGGAAAAAGATTCGTTCTCTATCCTCACCACCTCATCAAGGTCATCCTCCCTCATTCCCGCTATGTCGATTAGCGGGAGATTGTGTGCTAATGGAACCATGGGCATCACCGTAATATACCCTCAGGGTGTCATTCCCGGATGCTCTCACCCATAAGCGTCCTTATGTGTCTTTCAACGGAGATAGGAAGCGAGTTCAGGCTATATCCACCCTCGAGGACAGATATTATCCGTCCATCGCAGCTACTCTCAGCGATATCAACAACTATCCGTGACATCTTCGCAAAACCCTCGATAGAAACGGACGTTCCGGAAAGGGGGTCATCAAAGCAAGGATCGAACCCGGCTGATATCAGCACAAACTCAGGATTGAAGGACCTGGCTGATGGCAAAAGGTAACCTTCAAAGGCCCTTATATATTCGTCATCTCCGGCTCCTGCAGGAACAGGGTAGTTGAGCGTGTAGCCATATCCCTCGCCCTCACCTTTCTCGAAAGTATGACCTGTGCCCGGGTAATGGGGCCACTGGTGTATGCTGAAGTAAAAAACATTCGGATCGCTGTAGAACAGATCCTGAGTTCCGTTGCCGTGATGGACGTCCCAGTCAACTATCAGTACCCTTTCCACCCCATGGATCCTCCGGAGGTAACGCGCCACTATAGCCACATTGTTGAAAAGGCAAAATCCCATCACGCGTTCCCTCTCAGCGTGGTGACCCGGCGGCCTCACGGCACAGAAAGCCCTCCGGATAGCCCCATCCACAATAGCATCCGCCGCGGAAAGGACTCCACCTGCCGCCAGAAGGGCGACTTCATAGGATTCGGGGCATATCCAGGTTTCCCCATCGTCCATAACCGTTCTTCCGCTGAGGCAGTAATCTCTGACCATTTCTACATGGGCTTTGGAGTGTACAAAAAGGATTTCATCTTCCGAGGCAAGCCTCGCTTTTATCTTCACCAGTTCCTCCAGAAGCCCAGTCCGCTCAAGCCTGTCGATTATTGCCATCAGGCGATTGGGTCTCTCGGGGTGCCAGGCGCCAGTATAGTGATCGAGATAGCGCTTGTCGTATACGAAACCGATTTTCTCCATAGTCCCCGCTAAAACTATCCACCTCCTCCATTACTGCGAACTGTGGGAGGCAAACGGTGGTAAGGGATAAGGTGGGTATAAATTAGCTATTAAACTATATTGATCTCCACTATCCTGTCAATCCTGAAGTTCCGCTCACCATTCCTGAGATGGCAGAACCCGATCAGGTAGAATTTGTCGTACTTCTGCTGAACCTCTATCGGAGTCACAACCCTCTCGCTCCCGATCCCATAGGATCTGTATCTTATCCTGAGATCCTTTCCGTCCCTTATTGCCGACTCTATAAGCCCCAGTTTCTTCTCATAAGGATTACGGCTCAAAAAGGACAAAAGCTCCTCTAAACTTTCCAATCCTTCCCTTTTGAGCGCTTCGAGAAACCGCAGGAAAACCTCCAGAGTTACCCTCACATCCTCAAGCGCCCTGTGGCCGAGGCCGTAGTTTATACTTAGAGCCCCTGCCACACTCTGGAGCGAAAATCCCCCCGCATAAGGCATTATCCTTTTTGCAAGGCACATAACGTCGATAACGTCCCCCCGGAAGGGATCATAGCCCAGGAGGGAAAGCTCGCTGTTTAGAAAGCCCAGGTCGAACCCCACGTTATAGGCAACGGGGACCCCTTCCCCGATAAAACTGAGGAAACCGGGCATAACCCGGCCCATCGTGGGTGCATATTGAAGCATCGCCGGGGTTATCCTGTTGACACGGAATGCGCCGGGTGATATCGGTCTCTCAGGATCGACCATCGTCCAGAACTCATCGACCTTACTTCCGCCGACTACCTTCATGGCCCCTATCTCGCAGACTCTGTCCCCCTCTTCAGGGTGGAGGCCCGTCGTCTCAAAGTCAAAAATCACAAAGGTAACTCTGTCAATCGGCCTGAGATCCAATTCCCCTACACCTCTCTATTTCTTCGAAAGCCAAATCAGCGGATCCTGAGCTTCTCTGCCATCAAGTATCTCGAAGTGAAGCTTCGGCCCATCAAGCGAACCCGTGCTCCCCACGGTGGCAAGTAGGTCTTCATCTCTAACCGGATCGCCTTCCATGACAAAGATGTCCTTGAGGTGACCGTACAGGCTGAAATACCTGTCCCCATGATATATCAGGATATACTTGCCATAACCCCTGAGCCAGCCGACCAGGACAACCTGTCCGGAAGCGATCGTCCTGACATCAGCTCCCAGGGGAGCACCTATATCTATGCCACGGTTGAAGGTCCAGGTTTTGAGCACCTTGTCCTTCTGTCTCCCGAACCTGTTCAGGATCGGGCCAGAGGCCGGCCACCCCAGCTTCCCCTGTCTCACAACGAGATCGGGCGTTCCCTTCCCAGCAAGCATTTTCCTCTTTTCCTCCATAAACTTGTCGATCGCAAACCCGAGATTCTTTATCTCCTCCTCCCTTTCGGCAGACATCTTCTCCTTGAGTTTCCTGCTCTTTCTTATCATGGATAGGGTCTTCCGTCTCTCAGCCTTCTTCGCGTTAAGTTCATCTCTCTGTTTGGCCTCACGTCGCTCCAGGCTAAGCTTTGACTCACGCTCAGCCTCAAGCTCAACCCTTCTCAACTCAATTTCCTCCTTCTCCTCCAATATGCGCTCCAACTCGGACCTGTCGTAAAGAGCGAGGAGGTTGAGGAACTTGAATCTCCTCCAGAACTCGGGGAAAGAGCCCGAGGAGAGGAGCACCTCGACTTCACGGATCTTTCCGGATTTGTACATCAACCTGAGCCTCTTGGAGAAGAGTTCCTGCCTCAGGGAAAGGTCATCTTGAAGCACATTGAGGGAATCCTTGGTTACTACTATCTGTTTGGAGAGTTTCTTGGACTCATCTCTGACCTTCCTGAGGTGTTTCTCAAGGGCGTCAATCTCCATTTCAAGCCTGTAAATGTTGGAACTCAGCTTCTCCTCTTTTCCAAGGAGTTCCTCGATCTTCTCCAGGTCATTCTTGAGTTCCTGCTCAAGCTTTCTAACGCTCGATCGGCTATCCTCTATTTCCTTGTTTATAGTCTCAATATCTCCACGGCCCTGGAGATTCCCAGGAAGCGCAAGGGAAAAGAGTAACGCGAGCGTGAAAGTTAAAAAGATGCTGATGTATGTTGAATTCAAACCCACTTTTCGGCGCCCCTGAAAACCTGATTGAATGATACACGGCTTCCCGCGGCCCCAAGCAAGGCTCCGGCTGCCAGGCTGAGGGAAAAAATCCAGATGCCGATATCGGACTTCAGATTGGGGAGCATGAAAATGAGGTCCGGAAAACGCTCTGAAACCAGTACATATATCCCCCAGAGTATCGCGGCGGCTATCCCTCCCCCGATAAGGCCCTGCATCATCCCCTCCAGCACGAAAGGTCTCCTTATAAAGCCATCAGTTGCACCAACCAGACTCATAATCTCTATGATCTCTTTCCTGGCAAGTATGGTTAGCTTTATAGTGTTCGATACCACGAATATGGAGGCGAGCGTGATAAGTATACCCACACATATATCGGCGACACCGGATACGAAGATGAGCTTGCTGAGCTTGGACACCCAGTCTTTCCCGTAATTGATTTCCTCAACCCCGTCAAATTTATCTATCTCAATAACTATGCCCTCTATTCCGGAGAGGTTCCGATGCTTCTCGTCCACTTCTATCCTCAGAGATGCAGGGATCGGGTTCCAGGGAATGGCATCCAGGAATTCCTGGCCGAAGTCTCTGCCGAAATCCAGAGCTGCTTCCTCCTTATCTATATAAACAACCTTATTAACCCCTTCAAACTTCTCTATAGCACCCTTCATTGTCATGGCTTCAGACTCTGAGATGCCATCATCGAGGTAGACCTCGATGGACATCCTCTCCTTCACTCTCTGGGCGAGTCCATGGAGGTTCAAAGTGACGAGCAGAAAGGTTCCAAAGACCAGAAAGGAAAAAGTTATCGTCCCGATGGAAACCAAACTCATCGCTTTCGATTTTCGGAGACCAGAAAAAGCCACCCTGAAGGCATATCCGAGCCCTAAGGCCATGGCTCCCCCCTATCCAAGCTCCAACATTCTGTCGAGTGCTTTCTTCGCCTTTACCCTCACCTGCTCAGGGACATCTACCTCATACTGCTCGTTCTCTATCGACCAGGCGACCTTCTCGAGCGTTATGAGTTTCATACCTTCACATATTCCATCCTCTCTAAGAGGAATTATAACGGCGTCTGGAAAGTCTTTCTGGAGTCTCCTTGCCATTCCCTCTTCGGTACCAAGTATAACACCATCCCTGAGCTCTCGATCACTGAGTTTTCTGACGTAATTCGACATACCCGAGGTCGATGCCACCTCGTCCGCAAGCTCTATGACTTCCTTCCTGCATTCCGGATGGACTACCAGCTTGGCCCTGGGGAACCTGCCCTTCAGGAACATCACATCATCGACTGTGAAGTTATCGTGAACGTAGCAGTAGCCTTCCCACGGGATGACATCCGCACCCGATTTCTCGGCGACATATCTGGCGAGATTTTTGTCCGGAACAAAAAGGATTCTATCGCCTTTAAGGGCATTGACAATCTCGACTGCATTGGCCGAGGTACAGCAGACATCGCTTTCGGCCTTCACGGCAGCCGACGAGTTCACATAGGTAACTACGAGGGCCTCCGGAAGCTCCTTTTTCTTATCGGAAAGGCTCAGATCGTCAACCATTTTTGCCATCGGGCATACAGCGTGCTTGTCCGGTATAACAACCTTTTTATCGGGACTCAGTATCTTGGCGGTCTCCGCCATAAAACCTACCCCGCAGAAGACAATCAGCTCCGCATCTGTCTGTGCTGCCTCCTTCGACAGCCCCAGCGAATCACCGATGAAATCGGCGATCTCCTGGACCTCAATCCGCTGATAGTTGTGCGCCAGGATAACGGCGTTCTTCTCGGATTTAGCCCTCTCTATCCTATCCACAAGTTCACTATCATCGAGTTTGAAATAACTTTCAAGTTTCATCTTCCTCCCCTCTCATGAGGCAAGATCCCTCGATAGCACCCGCCTCAAGAGCTCGCCCCCGAACTCGAACTCCAATCCCACAGCAAGCACTGCAACTCTAATACCGGCGAAAGCTTCGTCAGGTATCCTCATTACATCCTTCTCTGTGGTCACCAGGATCTCCACCCCAACCCTTGACATAAAGCTGGAGATCTCCCGGAGATCGTCCAAAGTGTAGAAATGATGATCTGGATACCTGAAGCTCCCGGCGATCTCCGTCCCGAGCCTGAGAAGCATATCCTCGAAGTATTCCGGTTTAGCTATGCCCGCAAGTGATACCACCCTTTCCCCGGAGATCCATGCAGGGGGCACGCCACGCCCTTCAGGTCGGAGCGTGAACCCCAGAGGTACGTGTCTGCATCCGGCAAGCTGGGCCCTCGGTGCAATCCTCCTGATGAAGGAGATCACCCTTTCGGTGTTATTGCAGATCTCGAGGTGTGTAAGACAGATCAGGTCGGCTCTCCGGAGGTTCCTCGGAGGCTCCCTGAGGGTGCCGGCCGGGATCATCATCTCATCCCGGATCTCCCTCGACGCATCGACTGCGACCACGTCGCAATCCCTGTAAAGTTTGAGGTACTGGAATCCGTCGTCAAGTATTATTACATCAGGATGGACCCTGTCTATCGCCAGACTCCCGGCTCTGAACCTGTCCTTGCCTATAGATATCGCAAGACCGGGAAACTTCCCGGCAAGGAGGGATGGCTCATCTCCTATCAACTCTGGCACTGCGCCATCAGGATCAGAGACTAAAGCGATCTCCTTCCCTCTTCTGCCATAGCCCCGCGTAAGCACGCATGGCCTCAGTCCCATCTCGTCCGAAAGGGCGACAAGGTGTGCGACGAGCGGTGTCTTGCCCGTCCCGCCAACTGAGATATTCCCAACGGAAATCACCTTCACCGGGAGGTGGCTCCTGCGGAGGAGCCCTCGCCGGTAGGCAGCGTTTCTGGCAGCGACCGCAGCCCGAAATACCAGGGAAAGCGCCCTGAGCACGATCATAAACGGGAGTGGGACTTCCCTCTCGGATATCATTCTGATTATGCTGAGCTTCCGATCCGCCTCAAACCGCTTTCCATAAGGTACTCCACAGTCCTCGCCACCGCCTCTGATCTCTCGCAAACTACCCTCCTGCCGGCTTCACCGGATGCCCTCGCAAGATCGGCATTTTCAAGAAGGAAGGTGATCTTCTCCGAAAGCCCGGATGGATCTTTCACCCTGAAGGCTGCGCCCTGTGACTCGAGTGTTTCACATCCCCTCTGCCCCATATGGGGACCGAAGACCACCGGAACACCCCATGCCGCGGGCTCGAACGGATCGTGTCCTCCCCCCTTCACAGGTACGAAACTCCCTCCAACGAATGCAACTTCGGCTATCGAATATATCGATGAAAGCTCCCCCATGGTATCGAGGAGTATAACATCCCTCTCAACCAGCGAGTTGTCGGCTGCTATGCCGCTCCTCCTTATCCAGCGAAGGTTTGTCCTGGCAATCGCCCTTTCGGACTCCCCGAGCCTGTCCATATGTCTGGGTGCGAATATGGAGACAAGCTCTGGAAACCTCGCTTTCAACTCTGCAGAGACCACGGCAATGCCTTCCTCCTCCCCCTCCCTTACGCACCCGAAAACCACCACCCTTTCGTCAGGTGCTATCCCAAGGGACTGTCTTATAAGCCAAGGGTCCGCCCCAAGATCCGATTTGGCGAGTGCTTTCACATTTCCGGTGATTTTCACCCTATTCATCGCTGCCCCAAGCCGTATAAATTTGACCCTGTCGCTTTCGGCCTGTACGCATAGAATATCAATCTTTCCGAGCACACAGGCCATGAGGGGCCTGATGATCCGGTACCTGCGGAAGCCCCTGTCCGACATCTTCCCGCTAATTATGGCCACGTAGCAGCCGAAGGTCTTCGACTTAGCTATCATGTTGGGCCATATCTCGGTCTCGACTATAAGGAGCGCTTTAGGCCTCAGAGCTGACAGGGTATGTGAGATAATGGGGGAAAAATCTGAGGGCGCTACAAAGTGGATATCAGCCTCAGGTATAAGTGTCCTGGCCCTTCCAAGACCTGTAACCGTCATAGCGGACACGGCGATCGGGGTCTCCGGGAGAGATTTCTTCAACGCATGGGCCACTGATGCCGCCGCTGATACTTCCCCCACTGAAGCAGCGTGTATCCAGATCGGTCGGCCATTGATGCGCAGTCTATGTT
>CAZTBA010000077.1:0-10463 GCA_964611725.1 uncultured bacterium | reverse complement strand
TAAAAAAGCCGAGCCTCTCTCCTATCATCTCCTTTCCCTCAACCAGTTTGAAAAAGAGGTAGGGCAGGGCACCGACAAGGGCCAGTGCGAAAAGGAGATTGTAGAGGAATATCATATATGGGTTTATATTGTGGCTAAACCTCGATAACCTCTATCCCCCAGAATTTGCCGAGGTCACGAAGCTCATCCGATATATCTCCGTAGGCCAGGGAGTAGTGATGGGGAAAACCGTTATCGAGGATGGCGGCAAGTATATCACTGGTTTTGGAGTCGAACCTCACATTTATACAGGTTCCTTTCATAATCAGATCCGTTTCAACCGCCTCGCCCTTAGCGATCAACATCTTGTATTTTCCCCGAATCGACATAAGGCGGCTCAGGGTAACCCGTCCCGTTCTCAAGGGGAACTCCACAGCAATGCTGTCAGCCCCGGTGAAGAACGGCCTTACATACTTCTTGTGCTTTGGGCTTGCGAGCTTAGAGGGGGCGTTGCCACAGTGCCAGAAGAGGATCTCATTCTTCTGCTCATCCATCTGAACCCAGTCGCAGAAGAACGGAACTTCCCCTGAAAGGAGATAACCCACCACCATGGCCATCGCTCCATCGAGATCGGCCTCGCAACTTGACATTATCCCCTCATCGGTGAGCCTGCTGTTTACCGCACAGACACCTTTCCCGAACCTGTCCCTCATCTCAGGCCAGCATTTCACAGCTATAGCGTCGAGCGATTCACTTTCTATTATGCGTTTTAAACCGAGATATACGCTCATGGCATTTAAAACCGTTGTCTCAGGGACATTATCTATCTCGAATCCCGAGCTGACCATCTCGTCAACGCTCTTTTTCACCTCCTCCTCAGGCAGGGCATCAGACTCGGCGAGGATCTCGCTAAGGTCGACGTGTATTATCTCCGGTCCGAATATGCTCTTGACCGCAAGCTCATCAAAGTTCGAGACATGGAACCCGGGAGCACGCCATCCGACGAGGCCGATCTTCGTATTGCGCAGGGCAGCTCTTGTTCTGACAACGGATGCGAACCTCTTTGCGTCGTTCCTGGCCTTCTCGTCATCAGGCTCTCCGTATATGAAGCTGAATTTCTTTCCGATGTTAGTCATAGCGCTCGTATGCATCAGAAGTCCCACCATCGACCCACAGGTGTATGGAGAGCCATCGAGAGGTGGCTCGGGGATACCCCACACAGCTATCGGCACGTCGAGATCCTTCAGGATCTCGATAGTCAGATATCCGAGCGAGAAAGTGCCGTGCTGGATCACAAGGCCATCGACAAGTTCCCTCCTGAAAAGCTCCGAGGCCTCGACGGCCAGTTCATATTCTGTAATCGGCACCTTGGGAGAGACAACCCTGATCGCGCCATTAGATTCGAGAAGCCCTATGGATGATCTTGCTATATCCTTCGCCCTGGTGATGCCAGGGAAATCAGCTATCCCAAGCGACACAAACCCTATTTTCGTCTCCGATCTCTCCATCGCTGTTTCCCCTATCCTGTGAAGTTATCAAGCGTGCGCCGCAATTTCCACTGTTCCTATAATCTGATGTGTTAGAATATCTCCACCTTGAGGTATTTCTTGGGATTGGATTTTATATCGATTATGAGGCTATCGAGGTCCTTGCTCGTCTTCCTCAAGTCCTCGTACAGCTCAGGATCGTTTATCAATTTTCCAAGGGTCCCCTTTTCTTCGTTGATGCTGTCGCTTAGTTTCTTTATCGATTCCGACATATCTTCCAGTTTCTTTATAGACCTGGATAGATCTTCCGAGGACTTCTGGAAGTTCTCGACAGCCGAACCGATCTTGCCTCTGTTCTGTTCGACAACTTCTCGAAGCATGGAGGAGGATTTCCTGAAATCCCTTATCGTCTCCCCCATCTCGGACATGTTTTCCTCCATCAGATTGCTGAGCGTAACGGAGAGCCTGTTCATGTTTTCCAGGCTTTTCTCCAGGACATCCTGGAATTTCTCCACCTCTAGGACAGACATTATATCCTTCAGGTCAAGTATCGCCTCGTACATTATCCCGACTATGTCGCTCACATCTACAAGGTTTATTCCTCTGAGCTCTTCGAGCCTCGGATCTATCTCGGGTGGTCTGACGCCCCTGTTTATCACTACCATGCGGCTTCCCACAAGCCCTATGCTCTTGAGGGCTACCGAGTAATCGGTATTCAGCTTAACCGGGCGATCCAGAACCAGCGTTACTATGGCATCCTTGGGACCGAGCCGTACATCCTTCACCTTCCCCCATTTCACTCCGGAGACGGTAACCGGATCACCTCTGGAGAGTCCGGCAACGTTGGAGAAATGTATTTCAAGTATATATGGAGTGGTCGAAAGCCTGTATTCCTTAATCCAGTACACGCCCACAATCAGGATAACAAGGGAGAGCACAAAGACGATGCCGACTTTCAATGAGGCCTTTCCATAATTGGTCATATGGTCCGTTTCCCCGGGAAGATGTCAGAGTATATCTTCCAGATTAAACTCCTGGTTTCCCGGTACATTATAGCAGTAGAAGCTCACCCCTCTGCGAATCAGCTCCCTGAAATCACTTTCATCCTCCTCACTAACGTATAGATACGGGAGGAGCTTCCTCTTTCCCTTCTCGAAATGCATGCCACCGACATTCACTTTGTCTATTTTCACGCCGCCATCGATTAGCCCAAGGATCTCTTTCGGGGATCTGAAAAGCAGCATAACCCTCTCGTCATTTTCCCGAAGCTTCTCAAACTCCCCCAAGGCTTCGGAGACTGACAGTATCGAGACCTCCATCCCCGGAGGGATCGCAGCCTCGCAAAGCTCGCACTCCCATCTGTCAGCGGAGACCTTATCATCTATGAGAGCTATCCTGTCGAGCTTCAGGCAACTGGCGCAACCCACCGTAACCTGTCCATGTATAAGCCTGTCATCTATCCTGACTGAAACTATCATAGGACATAGCACCTGATAAGGTCATCCACTAAGTTCCCATGTTCAGGATGACACCTCTTTTGCCATCGAATTCGAGCGTCTTAACAAGCTCCGAATACTCCAGGATTTGCTTCTTATGGGAGAATGACAGAAACATAGAGAGATTGAAACCGCTCAGGACCGCGATCCCGCCGAGGTTTTTCCAACCTATATCGGAAGCGGCCTTCATACAGGCCCTCCAGCAGCTTCCGCCGAATAGATCGGCGAAAAGTATGACCCCGTCCTGGAGGTTTCGCTCTCTGAGGGTCTCTATGATCCTCTCCTCCAGTTTGTCGCTCGAGAGCTCTTCGTTCGAGATTATAACAACCTCTTCCTGTGGACCCGCTATATCCTCAGCGGCTCTGAGTAACTCTCTCCCAAGGAAGCCATGGGTAACTATAACAGCTCCTACCATCTCCCTAACTACTCCACATCCCTGGTCAGAACCGGCTGTGGTATCTTAGCCTCCATCATCTCTATAAGCTTCCTGTTGAACTCCCTCGCAGGGTGATAGCCGTTAAGCTTGAGCAGATGGTTGAGAGCTATAACCTCGGTTATCACGGTTATGTTTTTACCTGGGTATATTGTGATAGTGTCGAGAGGCATCTGTTTTACAAGTATAGAAGTGATTTTGTCGTCAAGGCCTATTCTGTTGTAATCCTCATTATCATCCCATTCCACAAGCTGCACCTGAACCTCCACCCTTTTCTGTCCCCTTATCGCCCTTATACCGAACGTACTCTTCACATCAACTATACCGACCCCTCTTATCTCCATATGGTACCTGAGTTTCTCAACCCCGGTCCCCATAAGCACCCCATTGGATCTCCTTGTTATAACCACGACATCGTCGGCTACAAGCCTGTGTCCCCTCTCCACGAGGTCAAGTGCGATCTCACTTTTACCTATGGCACTCCTGCCCGTGAAGAGGAGTCCAACTCCGTATACATCGACGAGTGAGCCGTGTATTTTTTCCTGAGGGGCAAAGACATCGTCAAGGTAAAGGGTGAAAAGGTGGACAAACTTCGTGGTGGCAAACCTGGTTGCAAGGAGCGGCACCCTCTTGCTATTGGAGAGCCTTACCATCTCAGGGAAAGGCTCTTTGCCGTTGGTAATGACAACGCATGGCAGGTCGAACTGATATATGGTCTCGATGGACTCTTTCCTCTTCTTCTCGGAAAGGCTATCAAGGTAGAAGAATTCGGTGTTCCCGAGGACCTGAAGGCGATCGTAGGTGTAAAGATCTATAAAACCCGTTAAAGCCAAGCCGGGACGGTGTATCTCACCCATGGCAAGCCTTTTGTCAAGCCCTTTCTCGCCGGCTATTAGCTCCAGAGCAAGGTTTCCCTTGTGGCCCTTGAGAAGCTCCCCTATAGATATCCCCTGCATGACAGAACACCTCTTTTCCTTTACTCTTCCTCGACCAGGGGCTCGGCTATCTTTCTGCCGCGCCTGTGGGATTTAAGTTTGGTATTGTATTTCTTGAGCTGCCTCTCGAGCTTATCGACAGCCCCATCTATGGATACATACATATCGTTTGCTTCGTTCAGTGCCTTCAAAGTCTGGCCGTAAACGTTGACCGTTATTTCCACAAGGTTTCTGTGTTTCTCAATGTCGAGGATCATATGCGCATCTTGAATGTTACTACAGAACTTCTCAAGCCTGTTGAGAGACTTCTCGGCATGGTCCTTTAGACTGTCGGACCCTTCAAAGTGCCTGAAAGTTAATCTTAAATCCATAACACGCCTCCCCTTTAACATCATCTCTCAGCCTTCAGTGAGATGATCAACCCACACCCATTTTTGAAAAGGGTATGCGGTATCGCAACTGCACCTCTTCAACGTCTGAAAGCCAATGATCTCGAGTTTAATTTATCTCTTCGGGAGAATTATGTCAACCCCTTTTTAAGCTCGGCTAACATTGCCTCACAGAGCCTTTCGGCCTCCCTGTGATCCGGTGCCTCAGCTATCACCCTCACAACTCCCTCTGTTCTCGATCTCCTTATGTGAACCCAACTCCTCCCGAAATACACCTTGAAACCATCCGTAAGGTCCACTGCATTGCCCCCAAAATGGCTGACAAATCTCTCGAAGACAGGACTGAGGTCGAAGTCACCGGCAGCGAATTTCCGCTTGACCATGGCGTAGCTCGGGATCGAACGGACGATCTCAGAAACGCTCTTCTTCTCCTCGGCAAGTGTCTGAAGGACAAGTGCTATGCCTGTAGAGGCATCCCGTCCGAGATGGACCTCCGGCAGCATGACCCCACCGTTCCCCTCCCCCCCTATGGCCGCGCCGGCCTCCTTCATCCCCCTGGCAACGTTGAGTTCACCGACAGCGGTCCTCAAGACCCTCGCTCCGTAGGATGCAGCGACGTCGTCCAACATCGAACTCGTAGAAACGTTAGCTACGACAGTTCCTCCGAGCTTCCCCAGCACAAGCTTAGCTGCGAGGGCGAGGGTGTATTCCTCCCCTATCGCCTCCCCCCTATCGGAGACTATCGCCAGCCTGTCGGCATCAGGGTCCACGGCGAAGCCGATGTCCGCTCCCTTCTCCTTCACGGCCCGGCAGAGGCCGGAGAGGTTCTCGGGAAGCGGCTCGGGCATATGTGCGAAATGTCCATTAGGGGAACCGTTTATAACCGTCACATCGCATCCGAGCTCCTTCAAAAGCTCGGGACATATGAGCGCCCCGGTTCCATTACAGGGGTCGAGCACGACCTTGAACTCAGAGGACCTTATAAGGTCGAGATCTATCAAGCTGGCCCCGAGGATCTTCTCAATATGCCTCTCCGTGAATCCATCCCCGGATGACATACCTCCCAGTGAATCCCAGGTGGCAAACGGGACATCGTCATCGCCGTAAAACTCAAGCAGCTTCTCCCCGCTTTCCTCGTCCATAAACATCCCATCGGAGACTATAAATTTGAATCCATTCCACTCCGAAGGGTTATGACTTGCGGTGATGATCGTCCCGCCGGAAAATTCACCTTCGCCCACCGCGATCTTCAACGTTGGTGTCGGACAGACTCCGAGATCGACCACATCGACTCCGACCGAGAGGAGTCCCGCACAGAAAGCGGAGCCCAACATCTCCCCCGATGGTCTCGTGTCCCTGCCGACCGCGACACTCCCCGGGTGACAGAACCTGCCGAAAGAAATCCCGAAACGAAGTGCCACATCCGGGGTGAGCCCCTCTCCGACTATGCCCCTTGTCCCCGAAATGCTTATGTAGAGATCTCTCAAATTTCCCCCTTTACCCTTTTCATCTCGATCCGAAATATCCACAGCTATATTTTACCGCATGTGCCCCCCGTTGTCAAGCTCTTCCACACCTCAGCTATTCCCCATCTTTGGCAAGAAGCTTGCGAACAATGCCCGATAATTTGATAGCTAAGTGACTCGAGGCAACAAATCCTGCTTTTTATTTTCAACTTCCAAATGGAACCGATTGTTCCTAAAGAGGTATAATAGGGTATAGAAAAAATCAGAACCCGGGAACTCCCGGCTTAGCATTCCAACTTTCAGACCTGTTATACCAAAACGCATTTTAGCTCCTGGGAATTTCATGGGCCTTAACGATGGCAACCACCGGTCACTCCTACATTGTCACAGGAGCAACCTATACCAGGGTCCCATCGTACGAATTCCCGAGATCGAAATTGCGTTCAGTGTAACTCCGAGGGAGGCGGAGCTTATCCGAATTAGCCTGAGGATTATTTAGAGGAAAGGAGGAACTCCCATGAGGATGCCGTTAGCTTTGATAGTTCTGGCAGCAGCCTTTATATCCCCTCTGAACTCCACTGCTGCGAGGGCTGACAGCTTTCACCTGAAGTGCGGGCCTTTCAGGGTGGGTGTCGAAACTCATAAGGACGATGATATCTATTTGCACCATGTCTCCAGAGGATGGCTCGGGGTCCACATACAGGATCTGAACGACCAGCTCAGGGAGTATTTCAAAGTTTCCAGTGGAGGAGCCCTCGTAAAGGAGGTCGAAAAGGACAGTCCCGCTGAGAAAGCCGGGATTAAAGCAGGGGATATCATAGTTGAGGTCAACGGTGAAAAGATAGACGGTGCCCAGGAGTTGGTAGACGAGATCTCTGAGATGGAGGAGGGAGAGACCGCTAAAATCAAGGTTATAAGGGACGGTAAGAAGAAGACCCTCGAAGCCAAGATAGGAAAGATGAAAATAGAAGGACGAGGATCCATAGGGGACATCCGCAAGTTTCCGCGTTTCTGGATGCCGCATCCCTACGAAGATCCTCACTTCCGGTCTCCCTATCCCGAGCATGAAGGTGCCTCCGAAATCAAGGAGCTTATAGACAGTCTCAACAGGAAGATCGATAGGATGGGGGAAAAGCTGGAGGAACTCGAGAAAACAAACGACAAGTTGAAGAAAGAGATAGAGGAACTCAAGGATCAGATCGGTAAGCTTCGTAAGAAATAGGTTAAAGATCAACGGGGATCTCGCACCTTTTACAGGCCCATCTCCTCTGCAAGGGCCAAGTGCCTCACACCCCGTGATGCACCCACAAGCCCGTGGCGCTCCGCCAGCTTCACGGCGTAGAGGTCGGCTTTTACGGGATCGGTACCTGCTATAACCGTCCCTGCTCGGGCGACCTTTCCCGGTCCGCTCGGCCCGCCGGACACAAGCATCTTAGTCGCATCTATGACCACGAGGTCGCTCTTTACAACTGTCGAAAGGTCAGCTATGGCCTGGTCGAGGTCGGCCTGATGCATAACCCCCCTATCCCACACAAGTCCCATAAGCCCCTTGATGCTGCCACTGAAGGTGGTGGCTGAGTGGGACTTGGCTACGGGGACGCTTACAAGGACATCCGACTTGAGGGCGATCTTCGCGACCGCCGTCTTCTTGAGCTCTTTCCCATCCGGGATCTCGATCTCCGTAAACAGCCGCTCCCTGTCCAGCATCAGAAGGCTAACCCTGTCCAAACCCTCGAGGGCAGCGTCCACACCAACCCTCTTCCTGCAGGCCCCGGCATCGCCAAGCGGGTGATCGGCGATGACAACCCTCGATGCCCCGGCATCCAAACACAGCTCGGCGACTGCCCTCATAACTGAGGGATCTGTGGTAGTCGCCCATTCGGGTGGATTGGGAAACGAGATGTTCGGCTTTATCAAGACCCTGTCCCCGGATTTGACAAAGCGCTCGATCCCACCGAGTCCTTCGATAGCTTCCCTCACGGCTTCCCGGGCATCGCCCTCAGCTACGGCAAGATCGCGAACGCTCCCTGCATCATCTCCCAGAGCCCTGCCAACGAATCCCGAAACCCCTGAGGCGAGCCATATTCCCGCACCGACTTTGAGACTTTTTCTGAGGAAACACCGCCTCGTTATATGCTTATCCATTTCAGGTAGCCTTTACTTTATCCTGTCCGCCACATTTCTGGCGAACACCGTAGCAGCGGTCAAAGCATCGTTGGACTTTTCATAAACAGTTATCCTCACGAAGAACCGACCTTTCCAGAACTCCACCGAATACGTGAAAAGTGCGCTCTCGTCCACCCTCGCCTCCACGCCCACTCCGCTGAGAGACCGGCTCGGGGAGGGCTCCATCAGGCTATCGTGGTAGAGGTCGCGGGCATTATCCTCGCTTCCCTGATCATATATGTCTATCTTCAACAGGAGATCCGAGGGGTTTTTGTAGTCCCCCCCGGCAAAGTCCTCAAAGCCGTAATCTATATAGATTGTGGCCGCTCCATCTATATACTCATAGAGCTCATTGTAGTTTGAAGCACTTCTCAAAGACCCTGAGGTAACCCAATCCCCGATATCACCGCTCTTGGGCAGCAAGTCGGCAGCTTCAAGTCTGCCAGAGCTATCGCTCGGATTTTTATCGCAGGAGGCAAGATAAAATGCCAGAGCCAGCAGGATGGCGAAAAGAGCTAAAATGCCACGGGGCATATTCCCTCCCAGAGCAGGTGAATTTTGAAACTAAGGCCGTAACACCATCTGGGTGTGATTCATGAAAGTTGGTGAAATTAGGGGCAGGCAGCTCTATACCAATATTGTTTATGTAGTGCGACCCTTTCAGGGTCGCTGCGAGGCTGATGAACATTAAGAAACAAGCTAATCAATGCCTTGCATAATGGCTCTTGTGTTCTCTATGACCCCCCTCCATAACCTCCCCCCGCCAGCAGGGGGAGGCTAAATCAGAGATAAGAAAGGATAGAAGTGCTTGTCATGTAGGGGCAGGGCATGCCCTGCCCTTGAAGGAGTTCCGCAGGGCACTATCGTGATGACTACAAAAACTGTTTCCCAATTATTTTCTTAAACCTCATGAAGCCTCGCACTACATGTAGCTTCGAGCTTCTAACATAAGCTCAGAAAGGGATGGCCAGTTCTATACCAACAAATTTGAATCACACCCACGACATCTGCTCCAGCTCTTCGAGAAGCGCCTTGGCATCTTTCAAGTCTCGCGTATCAAATCCCTCCGTGAACCAGTTGTACACATCCGCCAGCAGCTTGTGTGCTTCTTCTCGCTTCCCCTGCTTCTGCCACAGCCGACTCAGGCTCATGGCTGCGCGTAGTTCCCAGGACTTCGCCTGCTGCCTTTGGGCAACCTCGATGGCCTGGTGAAAGCTAACTTCCGCTTCGCTCTCATCGCCCTGCATGCGCAGTAGCTCGCCCTTGATCCGATGGCTCTCCGCTTCGTAGAAACGCTCGTCGGTCTTTTCTATCAGGGCCAGCGCCTCGGCGATCGCAGTCAGGCCCTGCTCCGCCTGTCCCGCCTTCCTATACATCTCGGCTAGCACGGCGAGGAACATCGGGCGATATGCCCTTATATCTGTGGCCTCTACGTAGCTGCGCCCCCGGAGCATCTGCGCGATCCCCTCTTCGACCTCCCCCGCATCAATCTGCACGAACCCCCGGTATATGATTCCTGACGCTTCAAAGAACACGAACCCTTCCTTCGCCGAGAGCTCAACCAGGGGTTCTACACACTCCTGGGCTGCCTCGAACTCGCGGAGGAAGAACATATGGGTCATAAAAGCAACGCACAGGGCAAAGGCCAAGCTAAAGGGGTGATCCAGCTCTCGAGCCAGAGCAATCATCTCCTGGCTCCGCTTCAAGGCCTGATCCGGATAGCCCAGGGACCACAGCGTCCACGATGTCCATGTCAGGCTGGATACCCCGGGATCATCCGCGTAGACGAACGCCAGGGAGTGATGCTGCTTGGGATCGTAGAAGGCGATCATGTGCTCCAAGTGGGCTTTCGCCGACACAAACTCCCCAAGGAAATGCAGGACCCATCCCAGCGACCAGTGGGCCAGGGCTATGAGCACCGGATCCCCGGTGCGCTCAGCCAGACGGAGCATCTGCTCTGCCAACTCCATCGCCGTCCGGTGCTCCGCCCGCATGTAATAGAAGGTCCTGAGCACCCCCAGTGTTGGGAAAAGCTGCGGCGTCTCCCCCATCCGCTGACACAACGTCCGTGCCCGAGCTAAGGCGCGCCCCACTTCCGGGGCGCTATATCCC
>CAZTBA010000076.1:0-18217 GCA_964611725.1 uncultured bacterium | reverse complement strand
ACATAAGCCCGGGGGCACTGACTCTTGAAGTGACTGGCGATGAGGACAAGGTCGCGGCAATTATAGCCATGCTCAGACCGTTCGGAATAAAAGAGCTCGCCAGGACGGGCAAAGTAGTAATAGTAAGGGAAGGATCCAGAGGAAAGCCGTAGGGAAATCCGAATTGGATTTTGTCTCGTAAGCGTTCAGCGGTCAGCAGCCAGCCAAAAAAGCTGATAGCTGACGGCTGAGTGCTACGTTAGTTGGGAGCATTTTAAGCTTAGCTCTCAAGGGTCTAAACGTCAACTTTGAAATCGGAGATGAAGGAAAAGGAGGTGAGGCAGGTGGAATCTGACCTCGGTGGTCTAAGTAGAGAGAGTGGCCTATGTTTGCTTAGGCAGATGGGATCACTTGTCGGAGGTTCCATCTGCCTGAAGGGTTAATCCGGCACTAAGGAGGTTTTCTAAAATGAGTTCTGAAGACAGGGTGTTAATTTTCGATACCACTTTAAGGGACGGGGAGCAGTCTCCAGGCGCTTCCCTCGATGTGAACCAGAAAGTTGAGATAGCACATCAGCTCGCCCGGTTGAACGTCGATATCATAGAGGCTGGTTTCCCGGTATCCTCGCCGGTGCAGTTCGAGGCGGTCAAGAGGATAGCCGAAGAGGTCGAGGGGCCTGTGATAGCAGGATTGGCGAGGGCAGTTAAGGGCGATATAGACTCCTGCTACGAGGCTCTCAAAAACTGCAAGAAACCGAGGATACATACCTTCATAGCCACCTCGGATATCCATCTCAAATACAAGCTCAAGAAGAGCAGGGGCGAAGTCGTCAAAATGGCCGTTGAGGCCGTTAAGATGGCCAAGGGTTACTTTGATGATGTGGAATTCTCCGCGGAGGATGCCGGCAGGACAGATCCCGACTACCTCTGTGAGGTCGTCGAAGCGACCATAGATGCCGGGGCAACGACCGTAAACATACCCGATACGGTCGGCTATATGATCCCGGAGGAGTTCGGGAGCCTGATAGCGTATGTGTGCAATAAGGTGAGCAACGTGGATAAGGCCATTATCAGCGTCCACTGCCACAACGATCTCGGACTCGCAGTCGCCAACTCGCTCGCTGCCATAAGGAACGGTGCAAGGCAGGTTGAGGCGACGGTAAATGGCCTGGGCGAGAGAGCCGGCAACGCCTCCCTTGAAGAGATCGTTATGTCACTCAAGGTGAGAAAGGACCTCATGAATGTCGACACCGCCATAAAGACGGAGGAGATTTACAGGACCAGCCGCCTCGTCTCGAACTGGACGGGTATATACGTCCAGCCGAACAAGGCCATAGTCGGCGCAAATGCCTTCGCCCATGAATCAGGCATACACCAGGACGGGGTCTTAAAGGAGAGAAGCACCTACGAGATCATGACCCCTGAGTCTATCGGACTTGATATGACGAAGATCGTCCTCGGCAGGCACTCCGGAAGACACGGGTTCAAGGCAAGGCTGGAGAGACTCGGTTACAGACTGAGCCCGGAGGATCTGGAGAAGGCCTACCAGAGGTTCCTCTTGGTGGCCGACAAGAAGAAAGAAGTTTTCGACGGGGATCTCGCCGCCATAGTCGAGGACGAGGCCAGGTCCATTCCTGAGAAGTTCAGGCTGGAGTACTTGCACACTTCAAGCGGCACCGGGACCATACCTACCGCCACCGTGAGGATCAAGGTCAATGGTAAGGACATCGTCCAGGAGGCCGCATGGGGTGATGGCCCTGTCGATGCGACCTACAAGGCTATAGGACGTGCCACCGGGATACCCGTAAAGCTCGAAGAATATTCCATAAGGGCTGTCACCGGTGGTGCAGAGGCCATGGGCGAGGTTGCCGTTAAAATCAGGGACGGTGATAGTTCGACAATCGGAAGGGGCGCAAGCACCGATGTTATCGAGGCAAGTGCGAAGGCATACATAAATGCGATAAATAGACTCGAGGCAAGGAGGGAGCGGGGATGACCATAGTTGAAAAGATCTTGGCTGCCCACTCAGGAAAAGACTCCGTCCGTCCGGGTGAGATCGTGAACGCTGAGATAGACGTGATAATGTGCCACGATGTCACCACCCCTCCTGCCATATCCATGCTTGAGGAAAAGGGAATGGACAGGGTCTTCGATCCCGAAAAAATAGTAGTTACCCCTGACCATTTCGTCCCGAACAAGGACATAAAGAGCGCCGATCTTGCCAGGAGGCTGCGGGAGTGGGCCAGGAGACACAACATACGCAACTACTTTGAGGTCGGACGCCATGGCATCTGCCATGCCATACTTCCTGAAAAAGGTTTCGTGCTTCCCGGGATCACTATAATCTGTGGTGACTCCCACACCTGCACCCATGGGGCGTTCGGGGCCTTCTCGACAGGGGTCGGGAGCACAGACCTTGCGGCTGCCATATTCTCGGGGAAACTCTGGTTTAAGGTCCCCGAGTCCATGAAGTTCGTCGTCGAAGGAAGCCTTGGTGATGGGGTTTATTCCAAGGATCTGATACTTCACATACTTTCCAGGATAGGACCCGACGGTGCCCTCTATGAGGTGATGGAATTTACCGGGCCTGTGATAGGTGAACTCTCGATGGAGGCGCGTATGACCATCACCAATATGGCGATAGAAGGGGGTGCGAAGACCGGGATAATGGAACCCGACGATAAGACGATAGAGTATCTCGAGGCAAGGACCTCCGGGAGCTTCGAAGTCTACAGGTCGGATGAGGATGCGACCTATTCGGACGTTGTGGAGATAGACGCAGGCAGCATAGAACCGATGGTCGCTTTCCCACACCTTCCCTCGAACGGAAGGCCCGTATCCCGGTTGGATGATAAGATAGGGATAGACCAGGCCTACCTCGGTTCCTGTACGAACGGGAGGATAGAGGACTTGAGGATCGCCGCTGAGATCCTCAAGGGTAAGAGTATAGCCCCGGGTGTCAGAATGATCGTGGTTCCTGCTACGAGCGATATCTGGAAACAGGCGCTCGATGAAGGGCTCTTCGATATATTCTACGACGCTGGCTGTGCCGTCTCCACCCCGACCTGCGGGGCGTGCCTGGGTGGATATATGGGCATACTCGCCGAAGGTGAAAGGTGCATATCGAGCACCAACAGGAATTTCGTTGGGAGGATGGGACATCCGAAAAGCGAGGTCTATCTGGCCAGCCCTGCTACGGTGGCCGCATCCGCCATCAGGGGCTATATAGCCGACCCGAGGGAGGTGTAGCATGAAAGTGAGAGGGAAAGCCCACCTTTACGGGAGGGATCATATAAACACAGATGAGATAATCCCGGCCCGCTACCTCAATATCGACGACGAAGCCGAGCTGGCAAAACATGCCATGGAAGATATAGATCCGGAGTTCGTGGGCAAGGTAAATTCCGGGGATGTCATAGTGGCAGGGGAAGATTTCGGGTGTGGCTCAAGCCGTGAACACGCCATATGGGCCCTCAGGGGATCCGGGGTAAAAGCGGTGCTTGCCAGCTCCTTCGCCAGGATATTCTTTCGCAACTCCGTCAATAACGGTTTCCTGGCAATAGAGTGCAAGGGCATAGCCGATAGAGTTAGCGACGGGGATGAGCTTGAGATCGACCTCGAGAAAGGGGAAGTGAGAAATATCTTCAGGAATGAGAGCTACAGCTTTACCCCATTGCCCGACTTTGCCCTTGAGATGATCAAGGCCGGCGGGCTGCTCGAGTATATAAAAAAGGAGGCTGGATGTACAGGATAGCAGTTATTCCAGGTGACGGTACCGGCCCTGAAGTGATAAGGGAAGGTCTGAAGGTTCTGGAAGCCGTATCCGGGAGGACCGGATTCAAGTATGAGACTGAGACGTACGATTTCGGTGGGGAACGATACAAGAGGACAGGAGAAGTTCTTCCGGACTCCGCTCTCAAGGAGCTGGAGACTTTTAACGCGATATATCTCGGGGCCATAGGACATCCGGATGTCAAACCCGGAATACTTGAGAAGGGTATACTCCTCAGGATAAGGTTCGAGCTCGACCAGTATATAAACCTGAGGCCGGTAAAACTCTACCCCGGGGTAGAAACTCCGCTTAAGGATAAGGGGCCGGACGAGATAGACTTTGTGGTCGTGAGGGAAAACACGGAGGGGCTTTACTCCGGAAGCGGCGGGTTCTTGAGGAAGGGAACACCCCACGAGGTCGCTGTACAGGAATCTGTCAACACGAGAATGGGTGTGGAAAGGTGCATACGCTACGCCTTCGAGTTCTGCAGGAGGAGAAACAGGGAGAAGACCCTTACCCTCTGCGGGAAGACCAACGTCCTTACATACGCCTTTGACCTCTGGGAAAGGACCTTTCATGAGGTAGGCCAGCAGGAATATCCCGATATCAAACGAGACTACGCCCACGTTGATGCCACATGTATGTGGATGGTGAAGAACCCCGAGTGGTTCGATGTTATAGTAACCGACAATATGTTCGGGGATATCATAACTGATCTCGGGGCGATGATTCAGGGCGGGATGGGGATAGCCGCCGGGGGTAACATAAACCCCCAGGGAGTGTCCATGTTCGAGCCTATAGGCGGATCTGCTCCGAAATATACAGGTAGAAACGTTATAAATCCCATGGCGTGCATATCTGCTGGCCAGATGATGCTCGATGTCCTGGGTGAGACCGAAGCTGCCGATATCCTCGAGAAGGCTATAGTCAAGGTCTTAAGCACCAAGCTGGAGAGCATGGCAGCGGGAAGGATGGGATATTCGACTTCAGAGGTCGGTGACCTTGTGGCTCAGGCGGTAACGGAGGCATAGGCTTTATTGGACGAATCTAAAGTTAAGGAGGCTGAGTGGCTGATGGCAGAGGTAAAGATCTATGATACTACGTTGAGGGATGGCGCCCAGGCTGAGGGTATAGCTTTCTCCGTAGAGGATAAGCTAATGATAGCCCAGGAGCTCGACAGGGTTGGGATACACTATATAGAGGGTGGGTGGCCGAATCCCACTAATCCCAAGGACCTGAGCTTCTTTATAAGGGCAAAGGAGCTTAGCCTTGAGAACTCGGTGATAGTCGCCTTCGGGAGCACCAGGAGGGCTGCCAATGCCCCGGAGAAAGACGGCACGCTGAACACGCTACTGAGTGCTGAGACCGAGGCTGTCGCCATCTTTGGGAAGAGCTGGGACCTCCATGTCACCGATGTCCTGAGAACCACTCTCGATGAGAACCTGAAGATAATAGAGGACTCGATCGCTTATATGAAAGCGAGAGGGAAGGAGATAATATACGACGCGGAACACTACTTCGACGGCTACAAGAATAACCCGGAATATGCATTGAAGACGCTGAAGGCCGCCGAGTCCGGCGGAGCTGATATAATTGTGCTCTGTGACACTAACGGGGGCTGCCTCCCCTCGGAGTTCCAAGGAGTCGTAGAAGAAACAAAAAGGCATATAAGTATACCTTTCGGCATCCACGTGCACAACGATTCCGGGGTGGCTGTGGCGAACTCGGTAATAGCCGTTGAGCTTGGGGCCATCCAGGTTCAGGGCACCATCAACGGTTTCGGGGAACGTTGCGGCAATGCGAACCTCTGCACGGTTATTCCCAACCTGAAATTGAAGCTCGGCATAGACTGCATAAGCGACGATAACATTAAGAGGATTTCCCGTGTCTCACGCTTCGTGAGCGAGATCGCGAACGTTGCACATGACCACCGTCAGCCTTATGTCGGTGAAAGTGCCTTCGCCCATAAGGGTGGGGCACATGTGGATGGGGTTATAAAAGTTACACGCTCGTTCGAGCACATCAACCCGGATCTCGTGGGCAACGAGAGGCGTTTCCTCCTCTCCGACCAGGCAGGGACAAGTGTCATCGTGGACAAGATCAGCCAGATAAAGACGGGACTCAACAAAAGAGACCCTGTGGTCCGGGAGCTTTTGGAGAAGCTCAAGAATATGGAGAACCAGGGCTACAGCTTTGAAGCAGCAGGGGGATCGTTTGAGCTCCTGGCCAGGAAATTTCTGAAGATGTATGAGGACCCGTTCGAACTTGAGAGCTTCAGGACGATCGTCGAGAAGAGGGGAGATGGTGGCAGGGTTTTCTCAGAAGCTACCGTAAGGATAGTGGTCGATGGGGAGGAGAAGTATATGGCTGCTGAGGGGGATGGCCCGGTCAACGCTCTTGATAGCGCCCTGAGGAAAGCCCTTGAGGTTACGTACCCTGAGCTTAAAGAGGTGAGGCTCGAGGATTATAAGGTCAGGGTCCTTTCAAGCAGTGCCGGAACCGCATCCAAAGTCAGAGTCCTGATAGAGTCCTCAGATGGAAAGGAGATCTGGGGAACCGTTGGAGTTTCGGAGAACATAATAGAAGCTAGCTGGATAGCTCTGGCCGATAGCTTAAGCTATAAGATCCTGAAAACTAAAGGAGAATAAATGATAAGGACCAAGCGCCTTGAGAGGCTTCCTCCTTATATGTTCGGACGGCTCAATGATCTGAAGCTCAATCTGAGACAACAGGGAGCAGACATAATCGATCTCGGAATGGGCAATCCCGATCGTCCGACCCCAAGCCATATAGTTGATAAGCTTTGTGAGGTGGCACATGACCCGAGGGCCTATGGGTATTCCGCATCGAGAGGTATCAAAAATCTGAGGAAAGCCATCTGCCGTTACTACGGGAAAAGGTTCGGGGTTGAGCTCGACCAGGAGAAGGAGGCCATAGCTGTTATAGGTTCAAAAGAAGGGCTCTCACACCTGTCGCTTGCCCTCCTCGATCCCGGGGACTTAGCACTCGTACCAAACCCGACTTTCCCTATACACATATATAGCGTCGCGATCGCCGGGGGAAATGTCGTGAGCATCCCATTGAGTGAGGAGAAGGACTTCGTACCCGATATGGCGGAGATAACCAGGGATCTCTGGCCGAGACCCAAGGTGATGATCTTCAGCTTCCCCCATAACCCGACAACTGCTACCGTGGATATATCCTTCTTCGAGGAAATAGTCGACTTTGCGAAGAAGACAGGCATATATATCGTACATGACCTGGCCTACGCTGACATAGTCTTCGACGGATACGAGCCGTCGAGCCTTCTACAGGTGAAGGGCGCAAAGGACGTCGGGGTTGAGTTCTTCACCATGTCCAAATCCTACAATATGGCCGGATGGAGGGTGGGGTTCTGCGTCGGGAACTCGGATATAATAGATGCCTTAGCCAAGATAAAAGGCTATTACGATTACGGGATCTTTACCCCCATACAGGTCGCGGCAATAGCTGCCCTCGACGGACCGCAGGACTGCGTGCGTGAAAATGCTAAAGCTTACCAGGATAGGAGAGATGTCCTGGTGGAAGGGTTGAACCGTATAGGATGGCCGGTACAGAAGCCCAGGGCGACCATGTTCGTATGGGCTTCCATACCTGAGAAGTATCGAAGCATGGGTTCCATGGATTTCTCCATGAAGCTTATGCAGGAGGCCGAGGTCGCGGTCGCACCGGGAAGTGGCTTCGGGGATATGGGCGAGGGATATGTGAGGATCGCCCTCGTGGAGAACGAGCAGAGGATAAGACAGGCGGTAAGAAATATAAAGAGGTGCCTGTTCTAAGTGATCTTTAAAATGCTCTCTGGTATTTTCTATTGTTTAGAGAATCGCCCAAACTCTCGAAGCTATGAGAAATCGTAAACAGTCAGCAAAAGCTGAGAGATGAAAGCTGAATGCCTACAGAAAATTAACAGAAGCTTCGTAAAAATTACTTAACCCTGATGATAGTGTTCGGATAAATGGATTGTTGGATTTAAGATCAGTCCTGCAAACTCCCCAATTATCCATCCATCCAAAATTGATTAAGCGCGGGTGAGATTTGCCATGGGTTCACGTGTAAGGAATAGCAGGGATTGTCCGGAAAGCAAACCTTTCGAAATTGTCAGCCCAGGATCCGTGGCGGTCCCGAAAGGTTTCAGGGTAGTAGGTGTGGAATGTGGCCTGAAAGCTGAGGGAAGGGATCTGGCGCTTATATATTCTGAAACGAAGGCAACTGCCGCGGCCACCTACACGAGGAACAGAGTTGCGGCGGCCTCGATAAAGGTAACGAGGAAACATCTTTCGGACGGAACGGCACGGGCTGTCGTCGTAAACAGCGGGAATGCGAACGCCTGTAACGGAGAAAAGGGTGTAGAAGATGCCCTCTCTATGGCCACCCAGGTAGCCGATGAACTTTCGATCTCGCCCTGCGATGTGATCGTCGCCTCAACTGGTGTGATCGGGAGGCCCCTCCCTGTGGAGAAGGTGAGGTCTGGTATACATGAGGCGGCATCTCTCCTCAAAAAAGGAAAGAACGATCCGGGATCGGCTGCCGAGGCGATAATGACCACCGATACCTTCCCGAAGGAGCTGGCCGTCAAGGTAAAGCTCTCACAGGACACAATATCTATAAGGGGTATAGCGAAGGGCGCAGGAATGATAGCCCCGGATATGGCCACGATGCTGGCGTTTCTGACCACGGATGCGAGGATCGGGAGCGATCATCTCAGGGCTGCTCTGGTTGACGCTGTGTCCGGATCATTCAATGCCATAACGGTGGACGGTGATACGAGCACGAACGATATGGTGGCGATCCTCGCAAACGGGGCATCTATGGAGCACCCCATAGCGCCTGACGGGGAGGATTTCAACAGGTTCTGCTCCGCACTCAGCTACGTCTGCAAAGAACTTGCACTGATGATAGTCAAGGACGGTGAGGGTGCGACCAAACTCCTGAAAATCGAGGTCTCGGGTGCCGCAAGTTCTGACGACGCAAAGAAAGTCGCCATGACCATAGCAAACTCCAGCCTCTTCAAAACCGCTATGTTCGGGCAGGACCCGAACTGGGGGCGGATAGCGGCGGCTACAGGACGCTCCGGGGCTGACGTGGACGAGTCGAGGATGAGGATCTCGATAGGCGGAATCGTCCTGTTTGAAAACGGCGTTGGACTCAGTTTCGATTACGAAAGATTGAAGGAAATTCTCTCTGGAAAGCAGGTTTATATCTCAGTTGATCTCGGGTTGGGGGAGGGTGCTGTTGAAGTTTACACCTGCGATCTAAGCTACGATTACATTAGGATAAATGCGAGTTATACCACCTGACACATGCCAGAGGAGGGTACTATGGCGGATCTGATATCAAGAAATGTCCGGGATGTAAAGCCGTCCGTTACCTTAGCGGTCACTGCCAAGGCCAAGGAAATGAAGGCCAAAGGAATGGATGTCGTATCGCTGAGCGCGGGCGAACCCGACTTCGATACCCCACAGAACGTCAAGGATGCGGCGATAAAGGCGATAAAGGAAGGCTTCACCAAGTATACCCCCGCTGTCGGCATCCCGAAGCTCAGAGAGGCTATATGCCGTAAGTTCGAAGACGATAACGGGCTTAAATATGATGTGTCCGAGGTCATAGTGAACTGTGGGGGAAAACATTCGGACTACCTGGCGGTACAGGTGCTTGTGGATGACGGAGACGAAGCTATAATACCCGCTCCCTACTGGGTAAGCTATCCGCCGCAGGTTCTCCTCGCCGGCGGGAAGTCTGTTATAATAGAGACAAAGAGGAAGAATAACCTCAAAATGACCCCGAAAGAGCTGAAGTCGGCAATAACATCCAGGACGAAGCTGCTTATATTCAACAGCCCGTCCAACCCGAGCGGCACCGTCTATGATAAGGAGGAACTGGAGGCGATCGCTGACATAGTCCTCGAGGCGGGCATCTACGTCATCTCGGATGAGATATACGAGAAGATAACCTACGACGGTGCCAGACACTACAGTATAGCTGCCGTGAGACCCGGTATGAGGGAGAGGACTGTAGTTGTAAACGGCGTCTCCAAACCGTATTCGATGACCGGCTGGAGAATAGGCTACGCCGCTGGACCGAAGGAGATAATCTCGTCGATGGGAAAAGTCCAGAGCCAGCAGACCTCCAATCCCTGCTCCATAGCCCAGATGGCGGCCCTCGAGGCGATATCAGGTCCCCAGGACTGTGTGCAGGAAATGGTGAAGGCGTTCGATGAGAGAAGGAAATATATAGTCAACAGGCTCGAGTCGATGAAGGGTGTCTGGTGTCCGATGCCCAGAGGGGCCTTCTATGTCTTCCCGGATTTCTCATCTGCCTATGGCCTGTCCTTCAACGGTAAGAAGATAGAGAATTCGGTCGACTTCTGCAACTTCCTCCTCGAAGAGGCGAAGGTTGCCTGCGTCCCCGGAGCCGGTTTTGGGATGGACGCCCATATAAGGATATCCTATGCGGCATCTATGAAGGATATAGAGAAAGGGCTTGACAGGATAGAAGAGGGACTGAAAAAGCTTTCCTGAAAGGGATTTTATGGAGAAACTGAAGTTCGGTATACCGAAAGGAAGCCTGCAGGAATCGACCATAAGGCTTTTTGCGAGGGCAGGATACATTATAAACATAGCTCCGAGATCCTATATCCTGGAATTCGATGATCCGAGGCTGGAGGGCCTCCTTGTAAGGGCACAGGATATAGCAAGATACGTCGGAGAGGGGGTCCTCGATGTCGGACTTACCGGGAAGGATTGGATAGAGGAGAGTGGTGCTGAAGTCGTCGAGGTTACCGACCTTGTCTATGCGAAATCTACCTCGAGACCGGTCAGGTGGGTCCTCGCCGTCCCCGAAGGGTCCGATATAAAGAGTGTGGGTGACCTCGAGGGGAAGAGGATAGCGACCGAGATCGTGAGGGTAACCGAGAGGTATCTCGAAAAACACAATGTGAACGCCGAAGTGGAGTTTTCGTGGGGTGCCACCGAAGCCAAGGTGCCATACCTTGTCGATGCCATAGTGGAGCTTACCGAAACCGGTACTTCCCTCCGGGCACATGGACTGAGGGTGGTGGACACCGTCATAGAATCCACCACCAGGGTGATAGCCAATACCTCTTCCTGGGAGGACCCGTGGAAGAAAAGGAAGATCGAGAATATATCTATGCTCCTTACGGGTGCCCTTCAGGCTGAGGGGAAGGTTGGGTTGAAGATGAACGTGCCCAGGGCGAAACTTGACGAGGTCATAAGCAAGCTCCCTGCACTCCACAGCCCCACGATATCCGGCCAGGCCGACGAGACCTGGGTTGCGATTGAGGTCGTGATAGATGAGAAGATCGTCAGGGAGATAATCCCCGAACTCAAAAGGGCGGGAGCTGAAGGTATAATAGAGTACCCGCTTAACAAGGTTATATACTGATTATTATATAATTTACTGACGGAGAAACACAATAATTTAGGGGCGGTCGCCCTTGCTGAGGTGAATGAAGTTTCTGATAATTCAGGTGTGTTCGGTGTAGATGAGGACGGGGTGATATGCTCAAACCGGTCAGATATGGGTCTCCCGAGGCCGATGCTAAAATCGGACGTATCCTCTCCAGGGGCTTTTCGATCTCACCCGAGGTCGAAGACACGGTAGAGGGGATAATCGAAGAAGTCAGAACCAGGGGAGATGAGGCCATTTTTGAGCTCACTCTCGAGTTGGATCGCGTTGACTTAAGGCACCTCGGACTCAGGGTGAGCGACGGTGAGATCAAAGAGGCCAGAGAGTCTGCCGACCCTCAGCTTGTGGAGATATGCCGTGAGGCTATCTCCAACGTGAGGAAGTTTCACGAGAAGCAGAAGGCAGAGTCGTGGTTTATGGATGTGGGCAGCAGTGCGGTCCTCGGCAAAAGGGTCGTTCCCATGGATAGCGTGGCCGTCTACGTCCCGGGTGGGAGGTTTCCTCTCTTCTCATCCCTTATTATGGGCGTGGTTCCCGCGAAGGTTGCCGGGGTGGGAAAGCTATTTGTGGCCACACCTCCCGGAAGGGATGGCAGCGTGAACAGTGTCATACTCGCCCTGGCGCGCGAGCTTGGAGTCGATGGGATATACAGGATCGGGGGGGCCCAGGCCATAGCTGCCTTCGCATTCGGAACCAGCATCGTACCGAAGGTCTCGAAGATAGTAGGCCCGGGAAATGCCTACGTCGTGGCAGCAAAAAGGGCCGTCTTCGGAACGATCGGCATAGAGATGCTTCCCGGACCGAGCGAGATCGTGATAATCGCAGACGAGTCCGCTAACCCTGAATGGATTGCTGCGGATATGCTGTCGCAGGCGGAGCACGATGTGTCCGCCTCCGGGGTCCTTATAACTCCCTCTGAGAAACTGTCGGTGGAAGTTTCTGAAAGCCTAAACTTGCAGCTATCGGCCCTTCCTACCAGGGAGGTGGCCGAAAGGTCACTCGGCGATTATGGCGCCATAATAATCGTTGAAAATCTCGACGAAGGGTGTGAGCTCGCAAACATTATCGCCCCGGAGCACCTGGAAATCGTGACGGCCAGCCCGTGGGACCTGCTCGAGAAGATTACCAATGCGGGTGCTGTCTTCATAGGACCTTTCTCACCCGAGCCTGTGGGGGATTACTACGCCGGCACGAACCATATACTCCCCACGGGAGGCACGGCGAGGTTCTCCTCGTCCCTGGGGGTGAGTGACTTCGTGAAATCCATAAGCGTGGTCGCCTATACCGAGTCCAAACTCCTCGAGGCCGGACGTAAGGTCGTTAAGATGGCCGAGGCCGAGGGCCTGATCGCACACGCAAGATCGGTCGGATCGAGGCTTAAAAAGAATGAGAATTAAAAGTATGAATAACCCTCTTGATAAGATAAAACCCGAAGTTCTGGGGCTTGCCCCCTATGTCCTGAAAAGGTACAGACATGAGGTAAAGGTAAACCAGAACGAGAACCCTTTCGATGTGCCGCCTGATATAAAGGATCGCGTGCTGTCGTTTGCGAAGGAGAGGAGCTGGTCGCGCTACCCTGACCTCGCACCGGAGGAGCTCAAGGCAAAGCTTTCGGGCTATGCGGGCTGGCCGAGCGAAGGCATACTCGTGGGCAACGGCTCCAACGAGCTCATACAGGCGATAATGATGGCCACTCTGGAACCCGGCAAGCGCCTCGCCATACCGGTTCCCACCTTCACACTTTACGCGATGATGGGCAGGATAATGGGGGCAGAGGTCATACAAGTCATGCTCAAAGACGACTACACATTCGATGTCGAGGCAATGCTCAAGGTCGTAACGGACCCCGGGGTGGACCTGGTGGTCATATCCTCTCCGAACAACCACACGGGCTGCCTTAAGGACCTGGTGGATGTCGAGAGGATAGTCTCAGACACGGATGCGCTCGTTGTCTTAGATGAGGCCTACTACGAATTCAGCCAGGTCACATGTATCCCACTCATAGAGAGATATAGCAACCTTGTCGTACTGCGCACCTTCTCCAAAGCGTTTTCGATGGCCGGTCTCAGGGTCGGCTATTTCGTGGGGAACCCCGAGCTCGCCACACAGATATCAAAGTGCCAGCTACCATATAATATCAACTTCTTCTCTCAGGCTGCTGCAACGGAACTTCTGGAGAAGATCGATGCTCTTTCCGAAAAAATAGAGTACATCAGAAAGCAGAGGGATATCCTCTATGAGAGGATGAGCAAAATAAAAGGCCTTAGACCTTACAGGTCGTGGGCCAATTTCATACTCTTCGAAACCGACCTGTTTCCCGCAAAGGAGGTCTTCGGAAGGCTCCTCTCCTCTGGAATTCTCGTGCGCGATGTGAGTAGCTACCCCATGCTCTCGAAAGCATTGCGTGTAAGCGTGGGCACAGAGGAGGAGAACGAGAGGTTTATAGAGGCAATGGAGGATATGCTAAGTGGAAATTTACAAAGATAAGGATTACAAGGTAGCCAGGGAAGGTCTGTTGGTGAGGCCCGATGCTGAGGATTTCCTCAGGCAGGTGGATTCGATAATCTTCGATGTGGATGGCGTCCTTATAGATGTCAAGGCATCGTTCAGGGTGGTTATATGCCGCGCTGTCGATTACTATTTCCGGAAGATACTTGGTGTGAAGGGCGATGGTGAGCTGCTGCATTTGGAGGATACCCACCATTTTAAGATGGCGGGAGGTTTCAATAACGACTGGGATCTCACGGAGGTGGCTATAGCTTTCTTTGTCTGGAAGCAGTTGTCCGATGGACTTGATACCATCGGGGATCTCTCCTCAAAGGGGATGACGGTAAAGGATTTCACCGAGGAGATCGGCCGCCGTGGCGGAGGGATCGATAGGGCTTATGAGATACTATCCGAGTGGTCTCCGGAACTCATGCCGGAGGTCGAAGGGAAAGTTGAAAGGCCACTCATAAGGCGGATATTTCAGGAGCTCTATGCGGGGAGCAAATACTGCCAAAGGCTCTACGGCTTTGATCCTGAGTTTAACCCCGGCAGAGGTGCGGTAGATGATGAAAGGCATGTGCTCGACCCATCGCTCCTTAAGACGGAGGTGTTCTCCTACGCGGTTTTTTCAGGCCGCACGCCGGAGGAGGTCGAGCTTGCTCTCGAGTTGCTCGGGATCGATGGGGTGATACCAGAGGAGTTCATACTCGCCGATGACGGCAACTCTCCCAAGAAGCCCGATCCCTGGGGGCTCTTCCAGCTTGTGGGGAAGATGGGAACCGAACGCGGCATCTATGTCGGGGACACCACGGATGACCTCATGGCTGTCAGGAACTATAGCGAGAAAAGCGGCTATCCTCCTGTGATGTTCTGCTACTGTATGACCGGCACACTGGCCGAGAGCCTTATCGATACCCTCAAGGAGAAAGCAGTGCCGGTTATAGCCAAGGATGTCAACACCTTTCTCGGATATATTTCCTCCCTCAAATTGAAAGGCAATCCCAAAAGATAATCGGAGGGGAGATGAAAGCTAAAAGGTCAGCTTCCGTCAGGCGCAGCACGAAGGAGACCGATATCGTGATCGAGCTCTTTCTCGATGGTAGCGGGGAAGGCGAGGCGGAGACCGGCGTCGGTTTCTTCGATCATATGTTGCTGTTGTTTGCGAAACACGGGTTTTTCGATCTCAAAGTGTCGTGCAAGGGCGATCTCGATGTGGATGCCCACCACAGTGTTGAGGACGTGGGCATATGCCTCGGCGAAGCCTTCAAAGAGGCACTCGGTGAAAGATCCGGTATAGCGCGTTACGGGGTAAGCTATGTCCCGATGGACGAGGCCCTTGCGAGGACCGTGCTCGACCTTTCCGGGAGGGGAAGCCTTGTGTTTGAAGGGAAATTGCCCCCGGGCAGTGTGGGGGATTTCCCCTTAGAGCTTGCGGAGGATTTCTTCCGGGCCTTCGCTGTCAACTGCGGAGCCAACCTGCACCTCGACCTCATCAGGGGTAGGAACAGCCACCACTGCGTCGAGGCACTGTTCAAATCCGTGGCGAAGGCACTCGACCAGGCTTCATCCATAGATCCCAGGGTCGAGGGAATTCTCTCCACCAAGGGGAAATTGGGGTGACAGGGTTTCAGGGCCTGTACCGAAGGGCTGGCCGCCAAGATGTGTGAGGTCCAGGAACGTGCAGATGGGTGATCCGGTGGGATGTTCTCGGCCAGGCACATTGCCAGCTAAGCATTACTTTCTATTCTCATCATCAAATGCCCGATCTCTCAAAGGCTTCTGCAACGGCCTCTAATGCAGATATGATGTCAGGTTTTTTCAAAGCTTCCTCTGTTCCATATATGAGCGAAGACGGTTGGCAAGATCTTCACCATAGTGATATGCAACGAAGGTTAGGTTTACCTCACGTTTGCTCAATAATGGATTAGCACGCGATATCGCTCTCATTGAAAGCTGCATTGTGGTCTGAGATAGAGAGCGAACTATTGATACATGTTTAGCAACAGTTGATTTCCGAATGAGATCTATCTGTTTTTCCTCTACACTTAAGCTTGTGTCAAAAGGTCGGGCAGTCATCTTCATACATTTCCCCCTTCGGTGGCTAACAACTGGCGATAAGCGGACGAGCAAAGCGACGTCGAGCATTAGCGACCGGTCCCCTTACGGGGCGTTCAGCGGCGGGCGACCGGTACATAACCATAGTAGCCAGACGATTTCTACCAACGAGTGCTGCTGGGAATCGCGCCGATGGCTCGCCCGTCCGCTCCAGCGGGAGTTAGGATTACCGGGATCCGACCTTTCCAGCAGATTGATCCTTTCCCACTCCAATAGATTGCTTCAACCTCTGCTGCACATGCTGACGTGCTTTCTCCCCGGCACGATTGAAAAATGCTATAATCTCAACATTCGACTTGCCTGCCAATTGCTTAGCTTGAGCATCGCGTATGCGACGCACCATTTCAACACATTGGACTTTCATCTTCGCGCTCATATGTTGTCACCTCTCGTGGCGAGTAGATGGCCAGCGTTTTGTAGTCCAGTTCTAAATTCACGGCGTTGAACAATCTAATCTTGTCTAACCGTACAATGTGACGAAAGTTCCAGCTTACCAGGACATCCACATCTGCGATCGTGGCAACCGCGATGTGCAGCATATCATTCCTGAATCTGTTGCCCAGTATGCTATGTTTTTGGTATGCACTGACCAAACTCAGTGCTTCTTCCGTAACAGAAAGCACCTCACTCACAATCCCCAGTAGTTCGGTATAGAGCTCACGCACAGGTTCAGGTGCAAACTCAACTTCGGCTGCAGTAATATCCGAAAGCACAAGGTAGTAGTGACCATTACGGAAGTCGTTCATCAGGCCGTTTGACCAGGATACAAATCCGGGGTCGAAACAGCCGCCTATCACTGATGTATCAACATATACACGAAGTATTCTCATGTACTCCTCTCGATGCCAAAAAACTGGCCTAATGGAGCGTGAGTTGAGCTGCCGTCGGTCGGCCGCAAGGGCCAGTTGAGACACCTATTCATTGCACCTGCGGTTTTCTGCCAAGATAGAGCATATGTTCCGCCATTTCGACAACTGCGGGTTCGCCCGAGGTCTCTATGACGAGCTTCAGCCAACGTTGCCACTTAGCGCTGTCGGTTCCGATGACGTTCGTGGCTTCTGGAAGGCCAGCCGAGAGACCTTCGCAACCAACCATTTCGAGTGTTTCCAGTCCGCTTGATTCAGCTAAGGATTTGATCTCACCGGCGCGGAAGAAGTGGCAGGGCGTCCCGTATATAGTCGTGTTACCCGTGTGCACGAAGGACTCGAAGGATTCATCCAACAACTCGTCACTGGCGATCCTCAGGGTCGTGCGGAGCAGTGCCAGGTATCCGCGTACGGCCACGGCGATGGGGGCACCTCCTTTCCCCACTCGGACCAACTCCTGTAGAGCTCTCGCCCGTTCATCTGTGTCGACCACATACGTAAGTGGGTCCAGACACAAGATAGCGTCAAAGGACTCGGACTGGAACTTAGACAAATCTCTAACGTCGCCCACGACAAACTGGCGAAGTCGTTGCCGCACGTGCTCGGGCTCGGACTCCAGCTTCTCCTTCGCCATCGCAATACAACCACTGGAGATGTCGAGCAACGTGATGTCGTAGCCCATTCTGCACAGCTCAATCGAGTATCTTCCTGGTCCACCACCAGCATCAAGTACTGTCCCGGTGTCTGGAAAATACTTGCGAATGCAGTGCAAAGTTACCGCTAACTCAATACTGTGATAGGGGTCTTTGACAAGACGATCCCACTCGTGGAGAGGGTCGCTGTCATATTGCTCGGGTATACCTGTCATGTTCATTCCTAACGTCACGGCTGAGGCGCGCAGTCCTCCGCGTCGCCTCCAGCCGGTTGTGTACGCCTGGCATGGGCGTGATCCTATGGGGTGTAAGTCACCTATATATGAATCCAGTCTATGATAATATAGATACAAGTATTGGCCGAAAGCAAGGGCGGAATCGTGAGAAACCGTCCGAAGGAAGCTGGAGCGCAAAGGGATGAGCCGACGAACAGAAACAGCATACAAGGCCAAGTCACCGGGTGAGGTAGCACGACATATCAAAGCCCAGGATTCAGGAGATAGGGTAAACGCTGCGGTTGTGTCGCGAAAGATCACGGCTCTTATCCGGGGAGATCCCTCCGACAGGGAAAGCGCATTGCTGTGGACATGGACCTGTCGAAATTCTTCGACACCGTCAATCACGATGTATTGATGCATCGGGTATCCCGGAAAGTCCGTGACAGACGGGTGCTTCGCCTGACCGGAAAGTACCTGAGAGCTGGCGTTGTAGTGAACGGTCGCTTGCAGAGAACACCGGAAGGTGTTCCTCAAGGTGGACCACTCTCACCACTCCTGGCCAATATCCTTCCGGATGATCCGGACAAAGAGCTTGAGAAACGCGGATATTGTTTCGCACGCTATGCGGATGACTTTATCATTTTAGTCAAAAGCAAAAGCGCAG
>CAZTBA010000075.1:0-18254 GCA_964611725.1 uncultured bacterium | reverse complement strand
GGCGGAAGTTGATCCAAGGGGGAGAGGTATCGATAGGCCACAAAAGCATATCAAAGGTTACTTAAACCACAACTAGAATTAGACCAGTGAACTACCACAGATCTCTCCGATTATGATCGAAAGAACCCAAAATGGAGGGTTATTCGATGACTTCGAGGGAAAGAATGCTTATCGCCCTTAACAAAGGAAAGCCGGACAGGTTGCCAGTAACCTTCCATCAATGGCAAGGATTCCACCTTGATACCTACCTTGGAGGTATAAGTGACTTGGAGGCGTTCCAGATGTTCGGTATGGACGCTGCCATCCAGTATTTTCAGGATATGGGACAATTCTGGCTCCCCAACACAGACTTTTCCAAATTCTCCACCCCGGAATGGAGGGATGAGGTAAAGGTGATAAATGACGATCCGGATAACCGGGTTTACCACCATACCGTTCATACTCCTGAAGGAACGCTTTCCTATAAAACCAACGGCAATAGAAGGACAACCTGGATTACTGAATATATAGTTAAAAATGATGAGGACATCCACCTGATAAGAAAGTATATGCCCGTTCCTGAGCTCGATCCGAAGCCGATAGGGAAGCTTTACGATAAGATCGGTGACAAAGGAATACTGCGGGGATTCGTGTGGGGCGATCAGGCCAGTTGCTGGCAGCACGCTGCGTGCCTGGTAGATATAAACGATCTCATTCTCCGTTGTTTTGATACGCCGGACTGGGTACATGAGCTGCTCCAAATACTCGTCGATAAGAAGTTGAAATTCGTTGAGTCGATGGAGGGGGCGAAATTTGACCTGATTGAAACCGGTGGTGGAGCGGCTTCATCCACCGTGATTTCTCCGACAATTCATGAGGAGTTCTGCCTCCCATATGACCGCAAAATCCATGATGCCCTGCACTCCCTCGGGTTCAAGGTTACTTATCATATCTGCGGAGGAACAAAGGGAATAGAAGAATCGGTTTTAGCAAATGGCACAGATGCCTTCGAGACCCTTGCTCCGGTGAGTATCGGTGGTAACCAGGAACCATGGGAAGTAAAAGAGAGAATCGGTAACCGATTGGCTTTAATTGGTGGTGTGGACCAATTTAACGTTTTGACAGATGGAACGCCTGAAGAGATCCATTCAATGGTCTTAAAACTTTTTGAAGAGGTAGGCTGTGAAGGAGGCTATATCCTTTCCTGTGCCGACCACTTCTTCAATACTCCACCGGAAAATATAGAAATTTACGCTGATGCAGCAAGAGAATGCGTTTACTGAGGGATTTCAGCTATCAGCAATCAGGCAAAAACTGAAAGCTGATCGTTTACTTTATCTCAGATCATCACAATTTTCAAGCGAAGAGGATATCAGATGAAGCTTTCCTGGGTAGAAAAGACCTTTGAAAAAATCCGTGTAGATGACTTTACCAGTATTGAAGTTCCCGGGTTTAAGATGACCGGGCCTGTGAGCTTATTGGCAGATCCTGACCATAAAGATAGAAATATGGCAAAAGCAGAGGATAATGTCGAAATCTGCGTAACCCCACCAGAGTGGGACAGCTACCGCATTTTGACTGAAGTCAAACTGGGTGGAGAGGGGGATCTGAAGTTTGGTATTTCAGAACGATCCCATAAAGATGGCCCCGGAGTGGCGGTCCGGGGGGATTCTGATGATAAAAACCTTATCCGTATAAGAATGCTTTATGGAACCGACCAGTGGGAAACTCCTCAGAACTCCCACGATTACTATCTGCGTCCACCAACCGGAATCTGGGCAAGGTATGATCCCGCCCTGGAAACCCTGGAAAAAGAATTTGAAAATACTCAGGTATGGAATGAACGCTGGCTTCGTCTCTCTATAGATGTTGCACTTCAGGAGTTAAGGATCTGGGTTGACGGGCGGTTTGTCGGATCAGTAAAATCCGATGAACGATCACAGGGAAATCCATGCCTCTTCCTCAATAGGGGAGATCTCTTAAAGTTTTTTGAGATCCTTCCGCTCAAAGCCGAAGAACCTCAATTCCTCCCGGTAGATATATCACCTTTCCAGAATAATAATGCCATAAGTGACGGTGGCCTCGAGGATGGCTACTCCTTTCCGCCAGAAACACTCTGTGGAGAGGGTATGATCTCGGTATGTGGCATACCTTTCCAAATAGATTGGGATCCCAAAAAGGCGAATAATCTGGATCTCGGCTGTACGGATTTTCGAGGTAGGGCCCCGTACATCTATTGTGATGCATTCTCATCGGATCCGAAGCGGGCCCTTCTGAGGATACCGAAGGGTTACTACGACCGGGTGCACATGATATGTGTGTCCGACACCGAGGATGGAGATCTGCCCGTAGGCGCTGTCCGCATGATAAAATCGCGAAGAGGTCACGCTGTTACATCCGAATTTACGGCTCCCACCTGGCGCCAGGAAGAGAAAGAATTCAAGATGTTGAAGATAGGAAATATAATTGGGGACCAGGGAGCGAAAGGCCCCCCTTGTGCGCTCTGGCTTGTGACGGTACCTCTGAGTCCCTGTGATTTCCAGGATTTTCTCGCATATGAAAGTGAGACCTTCTTGGAGATAGATCTGACGAGGAAGATCGGATTGGACAGCGAGCTGTTTCCCCATCCTATGGGGCCCATAAGCTCCATCCACATCTTTGCACTGACGTTCGAGCTGGCTCTGGCAAAGATGATGGTTGGCTCTTACATGATCGGACATATATTTGAAAGCCCTCAAGTTCCGTCCATGAATGTCTCCGTTTGGAATCAACGCGGCACGAATCAAAAATTCGTGTTGACGGCGGAGGCCCGTGGACCGTATGAGAGTAGATCACTGCACAAATTCGAGTTATCACTAAAACCATGGGAGGAAAAGGCTGTCCGCGTTGATTTTCCGCAAGAGGTCTTTGGCAAATTCGACGTCACATTCCGCCTTATCCCTGAAGATTCGGACAGATCTCTTGAAAGGACAACCTCTTTTGCCCTCCTTCGAGCCGATACGCGGCAGGCCACAACCGATTCCCCCTTTGGGATGTGGTGCTTCTTCGAGGGTCACCATGGGACCGGTCTGGAGGTTGGCGGAACTCTTATGCAGAAAGCTGGGGTCAGGTGGACTCTGCCAAATTTCTTTACCGGGAAGGATCCCAAAGAAAATGCCAGAAGGCTTTCCATACTGAAGCGCCATAAGATCAAACCGACTGCAGGCAACCTGTGCGGCCTTGGCAACGGATGTGTGGAACAGCCGGAAGATGTGGAAAAGAACTTTCAGAAGATGAAATCAATGCCTGAGATGGACCTCTGGACGGTCTTCTGGGAGACCTTTCTGAGCAGACGTCTCTGGTCAATCATACCCCAGGAGCTCCTGGGCAGACCGGCGGTTGAGCTCAATGAAGAGGAAAGACGGCACTTTGATAACTGCTGGGAAAATGGCATATCCCACAGCGAGAGAGCCCGCAGGGAATTCCCGGGAGTGAAGCTTGTCTTCGGGGGTGGTTTCCCTCAATTCATAGCGACTTTCTTAAAAGCAGGCTACTCTAAGAAGTATCTGGATGGATTTGCCCTCGATTTCGACTTGTTTACTTCAATGCCCGAACGTCAGCCAGGTTTACTCTACGCCCCGTTCGCTGGGCTTTATATGCTGAAAACACTCCAGGAGATGTATGGATACAGCGAATTTCCACGCTACCTCACCGAGGCCATCTATTCCTCGGTGGGTCCGGGATGGCTGAGTGAGAGGGAGCAGGCCGATTACTACGTGCGTGCACACCTGCTTGGGATAGCTTGTGGTGTCAAGAGATTCTGCATGACCACGGAGATTTGGGACCCGGGGAGCGATTTCTTCTACAGCCATTACGGGCCGGTAGGACTATGTCACATGCCACCGGAGCTTAACCCCAGAGAGAGCTTTCCTGCTTACTCCACAATGACCTCCATCCTTGATCGATCCGAGTTCGATGGCATTATTCCTACCGGATCCACGAGCGTTTTCGGACTTCGGTTTGCACGCAGGAATGAAGAGCCCGTTCATACGTTCTGGACGGTAAAGGGAAAGCGACCTGTTAGCCTCTACTTCCAGGATAACGGGAAAGTCCGGATAACCGATATGTTTGGCAACGTTCAATCCGTGCACGCAAAAAGTGGTTGCATCGAGTTCGAAATCACCAGCTCGCCGACATATGTGGAGGGTATCAACCAGATAGAGCGTATGGAACTTGGGCAGACAGATCACCCTTCCGGGCCGTCTGGAGAGATAGAGCTAACTGGATTTACATCACTTACCGGATGGGAGGTCTTAGAGCGGAAGGTTCAGGAGATAGAGCGATTAGATGAATCGAAAATTATGAAGAGTGGAAAACTTGACCTCGAGATAATCCCGGAAAAATGCGGCAGAGGTCCACTCCTGCAAGTTGGATTTCCCGACAGAGTCGATCTCCATCCGATGGAGGTCCTATATACATCGCTCAGTCGTTCGGAGAGTCCGATCCAGATACCTGAAAGTGCGAGGTACGTTGGCGCCTGGATATATGGCAACAGCTCATGGGGGCGCATAGTCTTTGAAATACGGGACAGCAAAGGAGGGCACTGGGTTTCCTCACGTGCTGATACGTTCATAGATTTCGATGGCTGGCGCTATGTAAAGGTTGAGCTTCCCAGGGCTCCTCAGGGTATGGACGTTCAGCCGAGGGGGTACGCCTCCTGGGTGAGCGATAGGGAGGAGGGCTCGATTTATCCGATCGAGCTCGTCGGAATAGTCCTTGAGGGCCGGAGCCACGTCATATACACAGACCAACTTATACCTGTTCCGGAGCGGGCTTACTGTGTGGACAGAATATCCTGCTATACCTAAGGGAGGATACTACCACGGACGTCAAATGCAGGGGCAATTGGTCGGTTGCCCCTGCCAAGGTCCGTGAAATTTCGAAGAATTAGGGTACATTTCATATACTCAGCATAGTTCCCAGGCTACAATCCTACATCACCGTTTTCCTTTATCTTCTTGTCCTCGTAAGTCGCAACCCAGCGGCGATAAAGCTCTTGCTTGGCGCATTCGAGGACACCGACCGCTGCATTGTAAGTTCCGTAGGAAATACCCTTTTTGCTTATGTAGTGCAATACAAGCATCGTTATGACATAGTTCAATTCGCCTTCGGTGTCTAACTCCTCAGCTATGGGAGCTATCAGAGGGTCGAATCGAATGCGGCGTTCTTTCTTTATGTAGGGCATGGGGTCTCCTTTCATTCTTGTTACCTTATGATCTTGACCTTGTGCGCGGCCGTATAATTCCCAGCTTTTACATGCAAAAGATAGACACCATTTGCCACCTTCTTCCCACAGCTATCGGTACCATCCCACCTGAGATGGTAAACTCCCGGGGTATAAGCCCCGGACGACAGAGATCGTACAGGCCGTCCAAGAATGTCGTAGATAATGATCTCGGTCTGGGTTTCCTTTTTTATTTCCATTCTGAGGTCTACACCGGAAGTGCCGGATTGAGAAAGGATAAAGGCATTGGGAGGTTTGACGGAAAACTCTCCCCGGGTCTCCTCTACGTGGGTGACTTGAGATATATTTGCGTTCCAGTTTCCTGCCTCAAAGGAGAGAAGAAGCCGTCCTTCATCATCTGTCTGAATGGTTTCCGACATCTCATTCCCGCTTCCATCGGTTGCCGTCAACAGACAGTTTTGAAGAGGAGTGTATCTCGGAGCGGTACAAACCACAGTCGGGTTGGGGGAGAGCAGTGTGAAACCTCTCTCATTCACTTTGAGCAGGGATACTATCTGCCGATCGAGCGTTGTCTCTACTCTATAGCCGAAACGTTCCCACTCCTCCAGGTAGGTGGAGAAAGACCAGTCGTCGGGATTGCCAGGGGCGACCTTTCCATCGAAAAAAGCGACTATCTCAGAGGGGTGATGGGCAAGGTTATTATGTCCTTCAGATAACCCTTGATCTCGCAAGTGGAATTCTGGGAGAAGGCCAAATCTTACCATGGCATCCCTCATGGATTCCGCATGATATGGTAGAACTACGTGGTCGTGTATCTCATGCTCGATGTAGACCGGTATAAGGGAGAGGTTCTCGGGAAACTCCGTTGAACTGTGAATGTAATAGATCCAGGGGTTTTCCGCAGGATTAGCACCGTACGCACCTTCGATCGTATCCCTGAAAAGCCCATCATCCCATATCCCTGTGAGGTTCGTCCAACCATATGTCTCCGCGCATGCCGCCGGGAGGAAAGTTCTGACTTCTCCGTCGACACTGATCGCCCGGTTTGCCAGGTTCTGACATGTGAGGAGGGCTGTACCTCCTCCCATACTCGCGCCGTGGATACATACACGGTTGGGATCGCCCTTATAGCTATCTATCATATGCTGTATGAGGTTCATCTGATGTGAAAGCGCCGAATCGTTTCCCCAGTGCGACGGGCTCCCCAGGTCAGCACTTGCCAGAATCCATCCTTTCTCCTCACATAGATCTACATAGCCTTCGTTGGCCTGTGGGCCAAAATCACGCGAGAATGCCCAGTTCCTGTCGCCTCCGAGACCATGTGTAACAATAAGTACCGGGTATCGATCGGGAGAGGAACTAACGTATATGCTGGGAAGCTGAACTCTGATATTATCCCATGAATCAAGTTCAGCATTATGGATGGATTCTCCGAAGATAACGGGTACCATCTTGATTCCCACATTGTCGACCCATATCGGAAGCCCCACCTCTGCATGACTCTGTATGATTATTGATACACTGACAGTTTCTTCTATCTCGAATATGAGTTTGTGATGCAGCCAGACATCCCTTGCCGCGACTTTAAGGCCTGACATGGTGCGGCCAGTTCCGAACGAAAAGAGCGTCCCCTTGTCTTTTCTGGTCCGCACATAACACGATAGCTCATAGGGTCCAGGGGTGAGCTCCAGGTCCTGGCGGATCCCGGCAAGAGATCCCTCTTGAAGGTTGGTCAGACGTATGGAAACACTTCCTTCATAGAAGATAGATTGGTCGGAGATAACGTCAAAGGATGTCCCCGGCTCTCCTGCCTGAAATGCGGTCCATCCAACCGGGAATCCATCTGCAAGCTCCTCAAATTCACCATTTTGTACGAAATTATCCGTGGCATATGAGATAGTCGAGCATATCAGGATCAAAAAGACAAGACATATTTTTCTCATAGGGGTTATCCTCCTACTCAGGGTATATATGCCCCTTAACTCCCGTTTGTTCAAACCTATATCCTCAAGATATATATCAGCAGAGTTTATCACATCCTGAAATCTACCCTAAAATCAAGTCTCCTGCAAGGTTTTTCCTGATGTCATCCCACATAGAGTAGTTCTGCAATACTGCCTCCCCAACAGTGCCGTGAAGCGATTCCTCAGACAGATTTTCAGAGTTTTTCAAATTTTTTGTTGACACAGAACATGTTGTTTATTATTTTGCTAAAAGATAAGAAAGAGCGGGAGTAGTTCAGTGGTGGAACGCGAGCTTCCCAAGCTCGATGTCGCGGGTTCGATCCCCGTCTCCCGCTCCATTGTATATTCCAATTGATTGTGTTTCGTTTAAGCCACAGAGTTAATTTCATCAAGCCCTGTGGTTTAATTTTTCTGAGGGAAAATGTCACTTAAGATAACACAAGTCCTTCCTGGGAGTCCGGCCAGCAGGAATGGAATCCAGGCAGGTGATGTCGTAGAAAGCGTGAACGGAAACGGAATTCGGGATGTGATAGATTACATCTATTATAGTGCCGATGAATCTCCATCGAAGGTAGTTCTGAGAAGAGGGGATAAGGGATTTTCTGTAGATCTCGTTGGAGATGGGGAATGTGGGATGTCCTTTGAGGACATCAGGATAAGACGCTGCAAGAATAAATGTATCTTCTGTTTTGTGGATCAACTTCCTTCCGGAATGCGCCGCTCCCTCTATGTCAAAGATGAGGATTACAGGCTTTCCTTCCTTCATGGGGCTTATGTTACTTTAACTGATATCTCAGATAAGGATATTAAAAGGATTATCGACCAGAGACTTAGCCCACTTTACATATCAGTCCATACAACCGATCCTGATCTGAGGGGAAGGATGCTTGGACTTAAAGCAAAGAGCGATATCCTCAGTGTAATCGACGTTCTTGCAGTGGGAAAGATTGAGATGCACTGCCAGATCGTCATATGTCCCGGAATAAATGATGGGGAGATCCTGGAAAAAACAATATTTGACCTGGCGTCCTATTTCCCTTATATTCGATCTGTGGCGCTCGTTCCGGTGGGTCTGACCCGGCATAGAGGCGGATTGCCGGGTCTAATACCAGTTGGCAGGAGGGAAGCTGAGGATTGTCTGAAATTAGCTAAACGTTTGAGTAGCAGGTTTAAAGAGGATATAGGTGAGAATTTTATTTATGCGGCCGATGAGTTCTATCTGCTTTGCGGGCAGGTTATACCCCCGGCCTCCGAATATGGCGAATTCTATCAGATAGAGAACGGCGTTGGCATGGTGAGGGATTTCCTTGATACTTTCGACCGCAAGGTGAAAAAGCTCCGTAATTTGCCACCGAGAGGTTTAGAGGTCACACTTGTTACAGGTAAGTGTTCGTATCCGTTTATATGTGATATAGCTGAGAAGGCTGCTGAAATCGGAGGGTTCGATATAGAAGTTGTAGAAGTAGAGAATAGATTCTTCGGGAGCGAAGTGACGGTCTCCGGACTCCTGACAGGACGGGACATGGCAGATACCCTCTCAAGGAAAAGCAGGCTCAGAGGGATAGTGCTTCTACCTCCGAATTGCGTGAACTCTTGTGGCCTTCTACTCGATGATATGTCGCCGGATGGTATAGCAATTTCAATTTCAAGGGAAGTCATTGTGTCTTCTTACGACATAGTGGACACCCTTGTTTCGTTATCCCGAAAGCAGAGATGATGGATCGGAAGCCGGTTGTTTCAATGATTGGGCGTCCTAACGTTGGCAAATCCTCACTTTTCAACAGGCTCATAGGGCAGAGAATAGCTGTAGTAGCGGAATCTCCAGGTGTTACGAGGGATCTGAATTACAGGGATGTGGAATGGACAGGAAAGGTGTTTTCTCTACTCGACACAGGGGGTTATATCCCGGGTGTAAGGGATTCCATAGCTTCCAAGGTAAGATCCCAGGTTGAGAAGGGGATAGTGGATTCGGATCTTCTTCTCTTAGTGGTTGACGTCCTCTCGGGTGTAACCGACCTTGATGTGGAGATTGCGAACTTCATCAGGCAATCTGGCAAACCCTATGTGCTTGTGGCAAACAAAGTTGATTCCGGTAATCAGGAGATCCTCACTTCCGAGTTCTACAAATTGGGACTTGGTAATCCGTTTCCCGTATCGGCTATGACCGGGAGGAATTCAGGGGATCTGCTTGACGAGATAGTCTCGAAAATTTCCGGTTTTTCCGAAGGTGTTGAGGAAGATTATCTGAAGGTAGCCATAGTTGGCCGACCGAACGTTGGCAAATCATCTTTTCTCAACAGTCTGGTTGGTTGGGAGAGAGCTATAGTACATAGTGTACCCGGAACCACAAGGGATCCTATAGATACGCTTATAGAGTGGGATAACACCAGGTGTCTCCTTATAGATACCGCCGGAATAAGAAAAAAGATAAAGAAGGCACAGGGGGTCGAATTTTACAGTTCCGTCAGATCATCACAGAGTCTGGAGAGATGTGATGTCGCTGTAGTCATGTCAGATGCTCAGGAAGGGATCGTAGGGCAGGACATAAAAATAATATCGGAAGCCACAGAAAGGGGCAAGGGGGTTGTTCTGGCCATTAACAAATATGACCTGGCCCCTGAAGGGTACAGGGATATCGATTACCTCACAAAATGGGTAAGTGAGAGGATAGTCCCTTTTGACCATATACCTGTGGTCTTCACATGTGCTCTGACGGGACTCAATGTTGACAGGGCGATGAACCTGGCTATAGAGGTCGGTCTCAACCGTGCAAAGAAGATACGCACTGGTCCCCTTAACAAATTGATAGGGGAGATTATGGGTACCTCACCTCCTCCCAGCAGGAAGGGAAAAAATGTGAAGATATTTTACGGAACTCAGGATAGGGTTTCACCCCCGAGTTTCGTGTTCTTCTCCAACAGGCCAAATCTTATAGATAAAGCCTATCTCAGATTTCTCGAGAAGAAGATCAGGAAAGAATTCGGCTTTGAAGGGGTACCGGTAACGATAAGGATCAGAATGAAGTAGAAAAGGGGTCCGAAATGTCAGGCCTAATACTTTCGATCGTCATAGGATATCTACTCGGCTCCATACCTACGGGTATTATCATTGGTAAGATTCTGAAAGGGATCGATGTGAGGGATTATGGCAGTGGGAACCCTGGCTTCACGAACGCCTACAGAGTGCTTGGCTTTTGGCCTGCTATGTCCGTGCTGGCTGTGGACGTGCTTAAAGGTTCGGCTTCAGTGATAATAGCATCCAGTCTTGCTTCACCAGACTGGATTATGAGCCCTGCCGCCATCAGGGTTATGGCAGGGGCGGCGGCCATAATTGGTCACATATGGACTATATTTGCAGGTTTCCGTGGAGGGAAGGGGGTGGCAACCACCGCCGGCGTTCTAACTGCGCTGACACCAGTTAGTGTGGTAGTGGCTCTCGCCGTATGGATCGTGGTAGTCCTATCGACCCACTATGTATCCCTTGGGTCTATTACGGCCGCGATTTCGATTCCCATTTTTATACTGATCCATAAATTTGCGATTCATGGAGACATCCCTTCGGAAATTCTATTTTTCGCATGCCTCATAGGTGCACTTATAGTTTTCACTCACCGTTCCAATATTGGGAGGTTGTTAAGGGGGGAGGAAAACAAGTTCCACAGGAGCAGAAATCCGGGAGGTAACTCATGAGGATCGCCGTTCTCGGGGCCGGTGGCTGGGGCATAACTCTCTCGCGCCACCTCCATCTTAAGGGTTATGAAGTAAAGCTCTGGGACATATCGGATGAATATGTGGAAATTCTGAAATCCGAAAGAGAAAACCGTAAGGGACTTCCGGGAATCAAAATACCTGAAGGTATGGAGATAGAGGCAAACATTGGGCATGTTGTTGAAGAAGCCGATGTGATAGTTTTCGTCAGTATATCGAGAGTTACCAGAGAAGTAGCCAGGATGGTCTCAAAATATAATTTGAAAGCTCACCTCATAGTGAGCTGCACGAAAGGCATAGAGGACTTCAGCCTCTGCCGGATGTCAGAAATCATTTCAGAGGAAGTCGGGGATGAAAGCAAGGAAATAGTCGCCATTTCGGGACCAAGCCATGCTGAGGAGGTGGGTCGTGGCATACCTACTTCGGTTGTCGCAGCCTCACCTGATACCTTTGCATCTGCAAAAGTCCAGGACATATTTATGTCACCGACTTTCAGGATATATACAAGCCAGGATATCATAGGTGTCGAGCTCGGTGGTGCGCTGAAGAATGTTATAGCCATAGCTTCCGGGATATGTGACGGTATGGGGCTTGGCGACAATGCAAAAGGAGCTCTTCTTACCAGAGGGCTCGCGGAGATAACTCGACTTGGCAGGACTATAGGATCTGATCCTTTAACCTTCTCAGGTCTCTCCGGAATGGGGGATCTTATAACTACCTGTATCAGCCGTCATAGCCGCAACAGATACGTTGGAGAGGAAATAGGTAAAGGAAGGAAGCTAAAGGAAATCCTCGAAGGGATGGTAAACGTAGCCGAGGGTGTTGACACTACAAGATCCGCACTCAAACTCTCCAGAAGGTATAACGTTGAGATGCCCATAACCGAGCAGGTCCACGCGGTTCTCTTTGAGGATAAGGATCCTGAGATTGCGGTATCTGACCTCATGTTAAGGGACGCCAAACCTGAGATCTGGTGGTAGGAAGGGAGAACCACAAAATGGGAGCACCTCGTCTCAAGAAGGTGTACTATTCCATAGGAGAGGTCTCGGAATTATCCGGTGTAAAGCAGCATGTTCTGAGATTCTGGGAAAAAGAGTTTTCTCAACTCAAGCCACAGAAGGGGAAATCCGGAAACAGGCTCTACAGGGAGAGGGATATAAGGATCATTCTCTTGATCAATCACCTACTCCATGAGCAGAGATATACGATAGAGGGTGCGAAGAAAAAGCTAAAGGATGATAAGGAACTGCTCAGGAAGTGGCTTGAGGAGCCTGTGGAGAGCCTGATGTCTTGCGGAGAGAAAGAACACGGATCGGAGAAGGAGTCCGACTCTCGGGATCTCCTCCGTGAAATCAGAAAAGATCTCCAGAAGCTGCTTGTCATGCTGGATTAGATTTGACTGGCGGAAGTATCGGGATCTCTCAAGGCTTTATGCTGCGGAAATTTTTACTTGCTTTATTGCTCCGTATGCCTTATATTTAACCCGTTGAGATGGAGTGGGCCTTTACGCCCACTTTTTTGCTTACCTTAAACGAGGTTTCAACTATGCTCGACGAAGTGAATGACCTCAGGACTGACATAGAGAAGATATTAGAAGAAGAGGGTATGGAGCTTATTGATATAAAGCTTTCTTTGAGCCGCCAGAGTAAGAATCTCAGGGTATTTATAGATAAGGAAGGTGGCATAACTATAGATGATTGTGTGGGCATAAATAGAAAGATAGAAGATTTCATGTATATAAAGGGGATTGACAGAGATTACTCTCTTGAGGTGTCCTCTCCCGGGCCTGACAGGCCTCTTAAAACCGAACGTGATTTCAACAGGATTATAGGGAAAAAAGTTAAGATACAGGCTAAAGAGGTCAAGGAAGGGGTAGTATCCGGGAAGGTCATGAGCTGTGAAGGCAACGTCGTCAGGCTCGATGTCGAAGGCAAGGAAATTGGGGTGCCTCTAAATAATATTTTGAAAGCGAAAATAGAATTCGAAATATAATATAACGGAGGTTTTCTGAAAAAATGAACTACGATGTATTGGAAGCTCTTAGCCAGATAGCAAGGGAGAAGAATGTCAACAAGGATATGGTTATTGAAACCCTTGAAGCTGGTCTCCTTTCAGCAGCTAAAAAGCGTTTCGGAACTGCTGAAAACATAGAGATTAAGATCGATAGGAGCACAGGCAAAGTTCAGATATTCTCAAAGAAAAAGGTTGTCGAGGAGGTCGAAGACCCCGTTTTGGAAATCAACCTTGAAAAAGCCAAGTTGATAGATGCTGATATTAATATCGGCGATACCGTCAGCGAAGAGATAAGCTTTCATAGTTTCGGGAGGAACGCGATTCAGACAGCGAAACAGATCCTTATACAGAGGGTGAGGGAAGCTGAAAGAGAAAAGATATACGAAGACTTCAAGGGAAGGATAGGGGAGATCGTGACCGGGACGGCACAGCAGGTCAACCGTGGTGATGTCCTTGTGAATCTCGGCCGAGCGGAAGGTATAGTCCCTGCTAAAGAGCAGATAAAGAATGAAAGGTACAGACAGGGAGATACCGTCCGTTCCTACATAGTTGATGTCCAGAGGACAACCAAAGGCCCACAGATAATCCTGTCAAGGACGCACCCCAAGTTCCTCGAGAGGCTTTTTCAGATAGAGGTCCCGGAGATATATGAAGGAATAGTCGAGATAAAGGCGATAGCAAGGGAGTCTGGCGAGAGATCGAAGGTTGCCGTGATCTCCCACGACAACAGGATAGATCCCGTAGGAGCATGCGTTGGGATGAAGGGCTCAAGGGTTCAGGCTATTGTCAGGGAGCTTGGCAACGAAAGGATCGATATAGTGCACTGGAGCAGTGACCCTTCTCTGTTCCTTTCGAGGGCACTTAACCCGGCAGAGATAAAGAAAGTTGTGGTCAACGAGAAAGCTGGAAGCTTGACAGCGATAGTTGATGGGAGTCAGCTTTCTCTGGCTATAGGGAGGAACGGGCAGAACGTTCGTCTCGCGGCTATGCTCATAGGACGCAGCGTGGATATAATGTCCGAGGAAGATTACAAGAAGAAGATTGAAGCTGAAAAGGCTCAGGAGATTCCTTTAGATAGGCTGAGTGGGATTGGCCCTAAGTTCGTTGAAAGGCTTAGGGAGGCTGGGATAGGATCGGTTCAGGATATTTTGGAAACACCCCCGGAGAAGTTGACAGATATAAAAGGGATTGGCAAGGCCACATCTGAAAAAATTTACAAGCAGGCACAGGATCTTGTCAGTTCCTTAGTTGGACCTGAGAAAGGGTAGGGAGAAGCTTCAGAGGATGGACAATGAAATAAGAAAAAAACTCAGTTCTTATCTGGGATTAGCTGCAAAGTCCGGTTCAGTCTGCGCCGGGCGTGATTCTTCCAGAAGATCAATATACTCTGGCAAGGCAAAGCTCGTGATAATGTCAGAGGATTCATCGGATAATCTCAGGAGTTTCTTCGAGTGCCTGGCTATGAGAACGAAGGTTCCTTTTGCGGTTGCCCTGTCTAGGGAGGAACTCGGTAGGGCGATCGGAAAGCGGCCCTGTGTTATATTGACTGTTTGCAGCAACGATATTGTAAAGGTGATTCTGAAAAGGGCCTTAACCCCCTAAAGTTTGCAGGGTGAGGAGGTATCCGGATTGGAAAAAGGAGCGGAGAAAAAAAGAGTCTACCAGGTGGCAAAGAACTACCATATCTCCAGCGAAGCTCTCGTCAATATGCTTAGGGAGATGGGCTTTACTGTGAAAAGTCATATGAGCGTGGTTGATCCCAGTATGCTCGAGCAGATAGATCGTAAGTTTCAGCAAGAAAAGGAGAGCTCCAGGGAAGAGGTAAAGAGGAAGAGTATTATAAGAGACAAAATGTCTGATGAGGTAAAGGTCTCTAAGGAAGTTCCAAAGAAAAAGGGTCGTAAGAAAACCCAGACTAAAAAGAAAACCGAAGTATTGGAAAAAGAGAGGAAGAAAAAGCGTAAGAAACGCCACAGAGTTATAGATCAAAAGCAAGTCGAGGAAAGCGTGAAGAAGGTCCTCGCCCAAATAGAAGGCCCTCGCTTTAAGAGAAGAAAATCTTCTAAGGAGGGTCAAATCGAAGAGCACGAGGAGGAAGCTAATGTCATAAGGGTTAGCGAATTCATAACGGTTTCTGAACTCGCTGAGCATATGGGCCTAAAATCTTCTGAAGTTATCTCCAAGTGCCTTCAGATGGGTCTTATGGTTACGATAAATCAGCGGCTTGATATGGACACCATAATAATGGTCGCTGACGAGTTCGGTTACGAGGTGGAATCTCTCTCTGAATACGGGGAGAGTTTTTTCGAGGGGAAAGAAGATGAAGAGGATCTCCTTGCACCCAGACCTCCTGTTGTTACGATAATGGGACACGTGGATCATGGAAAGACATCGCTTCTCGACCGTATGAGAAAGAGCAACCTGATAGCCGAGGAATCGGGGGGTATCACCCAGCATATCGGGGCATATGAGGTAGCAGTTGATGGAGGGAAGATAACCTTTCTCGATACTCCCGGTCATGAGGCTTTTACCGCTATGAGGGCAAGAGGGGCTCAAGTTACTGATATAGTGGTCCTTGTCATAGCTGCGGATGAGAGCGTTATGCCGCAGACTATAGAGGCTATAGATCACGCACGAGCTGCACAGGTTCCAATAATTGTCACTATAAATAAGATAGATCTTCCCAATTCCAATCCACAGAGGATAAAACAACAACTGGGCGATCGTGGGATCCTTGTGGAGGATTGGGGTGGTGACATCCTATGTGCTGAAGTTTCAGCCAAGACTGGAGATAATATAGATAAGCTCTTAGAGCTCATATTGCTGCAGGCAGAGCTTCTGGAACTGAAGGCCAGGCCCAAAGGCAGTGCCAAGGGAACCATAATAGAGTCGAGACTTGATAAGGGCAGGGGACCAGTGGCTACGGTGCTGGTGCAGAATGGTATACTCAAGATAGGTGACCCCTTCGTGTCCGGACTGCATAGCGGCAGGGTAAGGGCGATGTTAGATGAATGGGGAAATTATAAGGAAACAGCTTCACCTTCAACCCCGGTACAGGTTCTGGGATTTTCGGGAGTTCCCCAGGCTGGTGATCCCTTCTATGTGGTTCCATCCGAACACGAGGCGAAGGAAATCAGCCAGAAGAGACAACAGATAAGAAGGGAAATGGAATACCGCAAGGGCAGAAAGGTGACTCTGACAAACGTTTATGAGAGGATCAAGGAAGGGGAAGTAAAAACTCTCTTCCTTATAGTGAAAGCTGACACGGATGGTTCGGTCGGTGCGCTGAGCGATTCCCTGATGCAGATCGGTAACGATGAGGTGAGGGTAGAAGTCATACACCAGGGAGTAGGTGCCATATCAGAATCGGATGTGTTGCTGGCTTCTGCCTCAGACGCTGTGATTCTGGGCTTTCATGTCTCTTCAACACCCAGTGCCAGGGACCTGGCCGAGAGGGAAGATGTAGATATAAGAACCTATACCGTAATTTACGAAGCTATACAAGATGTCAAGAAAGCCATAGCGGGTATATTGCCCCCTGAAATAAGTGAAAGCATTGTGGGAACCCTTGAGGTCCGAGAAACTTTCAAAGTGCCCCAGATTGGAACAGTGGCAGGTTGTTACGTCCAGTCCGGAAGAATAAGAAGAGGGGCGAATGTGAGGGTTATACGCAATGGAGTGGTTGTCAATAGCAGCGTTATAGCTTCCCTGAAAAGGTTTAAAGACGATGCCAGAGAGGTGAGCGCCGGCTATGAGTGTGGGGTGGGTGTAAGGAATTTCAATGACTTAAAAGTTGGCGACGTTATAGAGGTTATTGAAATCATCGAAACTCGAAGTGAAATCCAATAAGAGAATGTGAAGATGGTTGTAGGGATCTGCACATTGCAGCTTTTTATTCCCGACAGCGGGTCTCTTAAGGGGAAAAGATATATTTTGAAAAGCCTTATATCTCGTGCGAAAAACAGGTTCAACATATCTATAGCAGAGGTCGACCACAATGATCTGTGGCAGCGTGCGACATTGGGAGTGGCAGTAGTAACCAGTGGAAACAGACATGCGAATGAGATGCTCTCAAAGGTTGTGAACTTTGTAGAAACGGATAAAAGGGTCCAGATAATCGATTATTCCATAGAGATGAGGTAGGTTTGGAATGAACTATAGGAGAACTGAGAGGTTAAATAGTCTTATGAGGGATGAGGTCTCTGACATAATAAGAAGCAAAATAAAGGACCCGAGAATCGGTTTCGTTACAGTGACATATGTCGATGTGACCGATGACCTGAAATTGGCTAAGGTTTATATCAGTGTTCTGGGGAATGAAATAGAAAAGGAAAAGAGTGTTGAGGGTCTGAAGAGTGCTTCGGGCTTTATAAGGAGAGAGCTGAAAAAGAGACTTCGCATAAGATATACACCCGCGCTTACCTTCTGTTACGATGGCTCAATCGAATACGGTGATAGGATGAACAGAATATTGAAGAAATTGCAGGGAGAAAAAGATTAGGTGAATAGCCTGAATGATGTAATAGATGAGATCTCCAAACACCAGAACTTCTTATCAGCAAGTCATATCAATCCTGAAGGAGATTGTATAGGAGCTCTTCTCTCTTTCGGAAGGCTCTTAAGATATCTTGGAAAAAACTTCATTCTGTATAATGCAGATGAAATCCCCGAACAATATGGATTCCTCCCCGATATCTCTAATGTAATACGTGTTGTTCCAGAAGGTTTTTCTCCCGATGTTATATTCGTGGTGGATACGCCTAATATTGAGCGTGCTGATCCCACCGGCGAGCTTGCGAAGACCGGAGGAAAGATTGTAAATATAGATCACCATCCCAGCAACACCCTTTACGGTAATTGTAACTATGTTGACGATAAAGCAGCTTCTGCAGGAGTCATCATCCATAGGCTTTTTAAGGAACTTAAAGTCCCAATAGATAGAGAGGCAGCGACACAGATATTCTGTTCCATAATGGTAGATACTGGGAGGTTTCGTTTCTCGAACACAAATTCAGAAGCATTTTCGATATGTGCTGAGATGGTGGATCTCGGTGCTGATCCGGATTATATAGCTACCAATGTTTACTATCAACTTTCATTCTCGAGTTTGAAGATGCTCGGCGAGCTCATCTACAGTATGGAGCTCCATCATGATGGTAGAGTGGCTTCCATATCGATCACAGACACCCTGCTGGGCCCAACGGGGAGGATTCCCCGGGAAATAGAAGGTTTAGCCGATTATACCATCTCCGTTAGAGGGGTTAAGGTCGGGCTTGTTTTCAGAGAGACCCCAGGGGGAATTATCAGGGTGAGCTTCAGGTCGACTGGCGAGGTGGACGTAAATCGTCTGGCGGCGGAGTTTGGGGG
>CAZTBA010000074.1:0-18368 GCA_964611725.1 uncultured bacterium | reverse complement strand
CGGTGAGATAAATATAATTCATCCCACAGAAACATTCAAGAGGGAGACTACCAAATTTCATGCCCCTTGAAAAGGGCGACCGGTCGGTTGCTCCTACCGAAAAATCTCCAGCAGTTAAATCGCAATTAGTGTGAAATAATCCGGAGGAGGCACATTACAATGTCCGTCAAAAACAGAGATAACGTGCCTATCGAAGCTGTTGAGGCAGGAACCAAAACATTCCGCCAGGTATTAATTGGTCCTGAAGAAGGCCCTAATTTCGCAATGCGGCGCTTCATTCTGGAACCCGGGGGCGGAATGCCGGCACATACCAATTCTGTAGAGCACGAACAGTATGTGCTTCGTGGACGTGCCAAGATCGGCATCGGCAACGAGACTTTCGAAGTCAATAAGAACGATGTGGTATTCATCCCTGCAGGAGTCCCTCACTGGTATCGTGTTGAGGGAACCGAACCGTTTGAATTTCTATGCATCGTTCCGAATCTGCCAGATAAAGTGGAGTTACTCGGTTAATGAAATAGCCTCGATTTTGAGTATAGGTCTCGCAGCGGAGACCCACCAGTGTGCCTGATGGTGAAAGCGGAGGTCCGACAAGCATACCGGGGGTGAGTGGATCTTTCGGGATGGGAGGTCAGAGGTGGCAAATTCTCGATTTCAGCTTGGTTTGTGTCCAATCGGTAAGTTCGTTTTCAGCCACGAGGATGCGTTACGTTACAAGCGTCTCATCGAAGAAAAGCTGCGAAACCTCGACATTGATTACATCTCCATAGACGACGTATTGCCCGATGGGATGGTCCGCTCCCAGGAACACGTGAACCCTGTAGTTAAATATTTTCAGAATTCAGGAATAGATGCGATTTTTATGCCGCACTGCAATTTCGGCACAGAGGGCGCTGTCGGAATGATCGCGAAGAAGCTGGGATTACCCGTACTTCTTTGGGGCCCGAGGGATGAAGCGCCGTTGGCCGACGGCACACGTCTGAGGGATAGCTTGTGCGGGTTGTTTGCCTCGAGCAAAGTGCTGCACAAACTCAATGTGCCTTTTACGTACATCGAAAACTGCCGTCTCGACGATCCAGTGTTCGCGGAAGGGATTGATAACTTTATCAGGGCGGTAAACGTAGCGAACGCCTTCCGCAAGGGAATCCGGATCGGTCATATCGGCCAGCGAATTGACTTCTTCTGGACAACGATCGTCAACGAAAGTGAACTCTTGGAGCGTTTCAACGTAGAGGTCCTGCCGGTTGATATGGTCGAGTTCATCAGAGCTGCCAAAGCCCGCGCGGAAGGGAACAGGGCTGACTACCGGGAAGAATTGCAGATGATCCGGCAGACGACAGATATCGATGGCTTTGACTCAGATGATCCGATGATCAACGTTCTGGCAGTCCGGGACGAAATGCTCGCAATTGCGGAAGAGAAGTCGCTGGAAGGCTTAGCGGTTCAAGATTTCATGTCACTCGTGGATGAAATGGGCGCATATTGCTTCTATGCCGACAGTGCAGTATCTGAGCATTATGCCGTGGGACATGAGTCAGATATTCACGGAGCAATCAGCATCTTACTCCTGCACCGCGCAACGCTAAATACGGAGCCGGCTTTCCTGGCGGATCTTACCATCCGCCATCCTACCAACGACAATGGCATTCTGCTGTGGCACGCCGGCGCTCCGCTTTCCATGCTTTATCCCGAAGACCACGTCAGACTCGGAAAGCACTGGATCCTTCCGAGCCCCTTGTCCGGCATGACCCATTTCAGGCTCAAGGATGGGCCGATCACAGTTGCGCGCTTCGATGGGGATAACGGTGACTATTATCTGGCTACAGGTGAAGGCAGATCAATAGAAGGTCCTGAGACACAGAATAACTATGTGTGGATGGAGGTGGACGATTGGCGGCACTGGGAACGGATGCTCATCGAAGGTCCTTTCATCCATCACATAGGGATGATCTACGGCAACTATAGCGCTGCCCTGTCGGAAGCATGCAAGTATGTGGATGGGCTCTCACCTTTGCTGCTAACAACTGAGTCAACCTGATTTTCAATTGAGCTACTCCGGGTGACATTGACAGAGAACGTCCTTCAGTGAAAGGCCGATAGGACAGGATGCTACCGGGATCTGTTGAAATTGCGTCAGAGGGGGTTCAGAAAACTGTCGAATAAGTGGTATTAAGAAGATTGTGAGAGGAGGCTGAGAGATGGGAGACAGAATCCGTTGGGGAATTATTAGTACTGGCAGTATAGCTCATAAGTTCGCACACGGCTTAGCTGCACTGAAGGATGCTGAATTGGTAGCAGTGGGATCACGCTCAAAGGAGTCAGCAGATCGATTCGGAGAGGAGCTCAGTGTCCCGCATCGACACGCCAGCTACGATGCCCTGGCACAGGACCCCAATGTCGATGTTGTTTATATAGGTACGCCCCACCCCTATCACAAGGACAATACTCTACTGTGTCTGAATAATGACAAGGCCGTACTATGCGAAAAGCCATTTGCGATAAATTCCGCCGAAGTTGCGGAAATGGTGGCTTGTGCTCGAGATCGAAAATTGTTCCTCATGGAAGCGATGTGGACGCACTACTTCCCGGCCATGGCAAAGGTGCGAGAGTTGATCGGTGAAGGAGCTATCGGCGAGGTACGTCTGCTGGAGGCCAAATTCTGCTTCCGCTCAGGCTGGAACCCCGAAGGAAGGCTCTTAGATCCGGAGCTTGGCGGAGGTGCGCTTCTCGACGTAGGAGTCTATACCGTAGCACTGGCATACATGATCTTCGACAGGTCTCCGATCCACATCACCAGCATGGCACACATAGGTGAAACGGGCGTGGACGAACAAGCATCAGTGCTCCTGGGTTACGATGATGGGGCAATAGCAAACCTTACGTGCGCAGTTCGAACCACCACCTCGCATGAAGCGGTTATCTACGGCACCGATGGCTGGATTGAGATACCTCCCCTCTTCTGGCAGCCGGACCGGATTATCCTCAATTCGAAGGGCAAGGAAGAGACAATGACTTTCGATCGCCTCGGCAACGGTTACAGTTTCGAGGCAGTTGAGGTTATGACCTGCCTGCGCGAGGGAAAACTGGAGAGTGAGATCGTTCCCCTCGACAGGAGTATCGCTGTTATGGACACGATGGACAAGGTGCGAGCTCAGTGGGGCTTAAAGTATCCAATGGAGCAGTTATAGCTTTTTGTCTGAGGACGATACCACTGAATTGCAGATTGTGGATTTGAGATTGTAGGTTGGGAACATCTGCGATTTTCAGTTTTTAGCCGATTGCCGATAGCCGACCGCTGAACGCTTATAAAGACATTGGAGGAGACGTTTTCCATGGGATCACAACAAGTGCAGGGGATAGACAAGCGCGTCTCGCGCATTGTGCTGGGTACAATGATCGTTGACGCCAGGGAGAAGGAGAGAAGCCATGCGCTTCTGGATGCAGCCTACGAGAACGGCATAAATACTTTCGACACTGCGATTGTATACGGCGGTGGAAACTCCGAGCGAGGGCTTGGGCCCTGGGTCAACGAACGGGGATTACGTGAAGAGGTCGTGGTCATCAGCAAGGGATGTCATCATAATCAGGATCGCAAGCGAGTCACACCCTTTGATCTTACTTCGGATATTCACGATTCACTTGCACGGCTGCAATTCGAATACATCGACATATACATGTTCCACCGGGACGACCCGCAGGTGCCCGTGGGGCCGCTCGTAGAGGCGATGAACGAGAACCTCGATGCCGGCAGGATAAGGGCCTTTGGTGGTTCGAACTGGAGGCATCAGCGCATCCGGAAGGCAAACGAATACGCTGATAAACACGGTTTGGTTCCCTTTACCGTAAGCAGCCCGAACTACAGCCTTGCCGAACAGATCAACGATCCCTGGGGGCCAGGCTGCGTATCCCTCAGCGGTCCACAGAACACAGATGCCCGTGAATGGTATATCCAGAATCAGCTCCCGGTTTTTGCCTATTCCAGTCTTGCCAGAGGGCTTTTCTCGGGTCGCATGACTCGCAACAATTACAGGGAAACCGCCGACTCTGCCTGTCAGAACGCATACTGTCACGGGGTCAATTTCCAGCGCCTTGACCGGGCCAGGGAACTGGCAGACAGGAAAGGGGTAAGTGTACCTCAAATAGCGCTCGCATTTATCCTGAACGGTCCGGTCAACACGTATGCCATAGTGGGTGCTGCAACGCGGGAGGAATGCGAAGCAAACGTCGCTGCACTTGACATCAAACTCTCGCCGGATGAGTTGGCGTGGCTCGATCTACAGAGCGACACTCTGTAGTTACTCAATCGAACTTCACTGAGCGCGATTTAAGTTTTGGAGACGCCTCACCGAGGCGTCTCTACGGATAAACATCTGAAAAAGCAATAGCGACTGAAGAATCTCAGGTGCCATGAGCAAAGGCCCAAAAACATTACTGAAACTTGCTTAAATCTTGAGAATTCGTACGATGGAATCCTGGCACAGGTTGTTCCTGCAACAATGTAGGGGCGACCAACGGTCGCCCTCGCTAAGGTCATGAGGTTTGCAGAAATAAAAGGTGAAACCCACAAATGAATTACCGCAACTATGATTCCGAAAGGGATAGGGACGCTGTCCACCGTATCTGGTATGAAACCGGCTGGATAGAAAAGGGTAAGGAAGAAGCGATGGACCTGCTCGTCGAGTGCGGCCGGGGCTTTGTCTCCGATATCGAAGGTGAAGCGGAATGCCTGGTCACTACCGCACCCGGTACCATCCGCTACATCGAACAGGATCTCCCGTTCTCGTGCGTCACCGGGGTCACCACCAGCCGGGTTGCCCGCAAACAGGGATTGGCGAAACGGCTGACGGCGCTTGCAGTGGCTACCGACGCCGCCGATGGAGCACTGGTCTCCGATCTGGGTATGTTCGAACAGGGTTACTATAACCAACTTGGATTCGGAACCGGCGGCTACGAACATCATATTGCCTTCGATCCCTCTCAACTCAGCATCGGCGTAAAAGCCAGGGTGCCGAGCCGCATAACGGCCGATGATTGGAAACTGGCACGCGCTTCATGGCTCAAACGCTTCCGCAGTCATGGGTCCTGCAATCTCACACCACCCGAAATGACCAGATCGGAGATGGTCTGGTCCGAAAACGGGTTCGGCCTTGGCTATTGCGATGGCCCCGGCGGCGAACTCACACACTGCTTCTGGTGCTGCTGGATTAAGGATGTGGAACACGGCCCCTACAGTGTGGGCTGGATGGTTTTCCGGACCTTTGATGAGTTTCTGGAGCTGATGGCACTTATCAAGAATCTGCGGGATCAGGTGCGGCTGGTGAAGATGAACGAGCCCCAGGGAATACAGCTCCAGGATCTGATCGATCGACCGTTCAAGTAGCGGCAGTTGAGCGAGAAGTCCAGGTTCGAGAGCAGGATGGAAGCCACAGCTTACTGGCAGATGCGGATATGCGATCTGGCCGGGTGTATGGAGCGGACCCATCTGAGGGGAGATGAGCTGCGATTCAACCTCTTTCTGAAAGATCCCATAGAACGTTCTCTGGATGAGAAAGCACCATGGCATGGGTTAGACGGTGAATATGTGGTTACACTGGGGACCTCATCCGCCGCCGAACCAGGGACACATAAGGGCTTGCCCACATTGAGGGCGTCGGTTGGGGCTTTCACCCGTATGTGGCTCGGGGTGCGTCCGGCGACAGGTCTCGCAGTGACCGACGAGCTCTCAGGTCCGCGGAAGCTTTTGGAAAATCTGGACTGGGTATTGCGTCTCCCGGACCCCAAGCCGGACTGGGACTTTTGACCTGTTCGAGTAATCCGGGTTATTGAGCTCGCACATCTATGGCCGATAAAAGCCCGGGATGCTGACGAAAGAACGTTAATCTACAAGTTTCTATGATGTCAGTGCATATCCCCACCAAGGGGATCTTCTGATATTCGCTCCGACGGGAAAACGTACTGCCAACCCCGCTCCTTCGCTTCATCAGGATATTTCTTTTCCACCATGGTTCACTGGTGTTAGACGGTGGAGCATGGTCGGAAACGGGAGAGGCAGGATTGTTTCCTCTGCCTGGATAGATGGCTGCCGGGAAGGGATTTTATCTGTGAGACATATGATATACGGAATTAAATATATAATCAATCGACAAATCTTCAAACAAAGCACTCCTCTCATTTGCGGATTAACTATAACTAACAAATGTAATCTGGAGTGCCGTCACTGCAGAATAGCCAGTCGTGGAACAAAAAATATAAATTTTGAGGAAGCAATTACTGCAATTGATTCATTTTACAATGAAGGTGGTCGTACCCTCTATATACAAGGTGGCGAACCGTTTATATGGCATGACGGAAAATACAATCTTGATGATATTATTGATTATTCACACAAAATTGGATTTTTCACAACCATTATTTACACAAACGGCACAATTCCAATAGAAACATCGGCCGACACTGTATTTATTAGTATAGATGGACTTCAAGAAACTCATGATTTTTTACGCGGAAAGACATTTAACAGGATAGTGAAAAATATCCATGAATCAAAACATCCTTCTCTTTACATAAATTATACAATAAACAATTATAACAAAGATGAAATAGAGAAACTTTGCGAATATATAAACGGAATAAACCAAATACAGGGTATATTTTTCTATTTTCACACACCATATTATGGATATGATGACCTATATATAGATCCTACCGAAAGAAAGAAAATTCTACTCAAGCTATTAAACTACGAAAAGAAATACAAAATACTAAACTCACAGGCAGGCTTAAAATCAGCATTAAATAATGATTGGAAGCGACCCTTGGATATCTGTCGTGTTTATGAAAAAGGGAATACGTATAAATGTTGCAGGTCTCCCGGAAATCCCGAATTATGCCAGAACTGTGGATATTTAAGTTATGCTGAAATAAATCAGGTATTGCAATTGAAGCCATCGGCTGTTTTAAATGCCCTGAAATATTTCTAAACTGATCCCCTTGGGTAATTATTATTTACTTATCATTAACAATACTTCGGACAGTTTTTGTAAATTATTGTTTTATAGCAATTTATATGACAAGCGCCTCAAATCACGTAACTTATTGTTTTTTAATGACTTTTCAGATCCGCCCTCGGCCCAAATACGGTAAAATCGCGAAAAGTGTCCGAACTATTGATTAAGCAAGTTTCAGTAATGTTTTTGGGCCTTTGCTCATAGCACCTGAGACCCTTCAGTCGCTATTGCCTTTTCAGGTGTTTATCTGTAGAGACGCCTCGGTGAGGCGTCTCCAGAACAGGGAAAGAGAAACATGTCTTCTAAAACTTGCCTAACAATCATGTTGGCATTATTGAGTTTACCCATCTTATTGTACGGTAGTGAGAAGAATGAATTAGACTATGAATTCATTCAGGACGATAATTACTATAAATTTCGGGGAAGTTTTGTCGTAAAAGCTGAACTCGATTGCGTAATTGACTTGATATATGATTTTGAACATATATCAGAGTATGCATTAGGTGCTAAATCCATTGAATTAGTTCAACAGGGGAAGAATTGGTATGAAGTAACTTATACCTATCGAAAATTGCTAATTTTCGAAAATCGGTCTACCTGGCGAAGAACTCTAAAACGGGATGAACATAAAGTTGTTTTTGAGATGATATCAAACAGGAACAACTTAGACATTGTGCCCAAAATCATATCCTCTAAAGGGTACTATCAGATTCGGCCTGAAAAAGAAGGCTGTCGGATAGAATATTTTCAAGAGTGCAAACTGAACTCCGGGTTTCTAAGAGATACTTATATTAATAAGGCCAAAAAAGAGGCGATCAAATTCCTGCAGGTGTTTAAAGACTACATTAGCGAAACTTGTGACTAATCCAACTCTTAAGATCGAGCAATTACTCAAAACGATGGATTCCAATAGAGTCAAATGAGGAGTCTCGTATGCTCGAAAGTTGTGTCAGAAAAAAATTTGGCAGATTCTTTACAGGAAGGGATGAGATTGCACTAGAAAATAGAATCCCTTCTCCTGAGGAGCTAAGCAGAAAATTCGAGGATATAGATGAATTGGGGGTTTATCTTCATATCCCTTTCTGCGAACAAATATGCCCTTACTGCCCTTATAACAAAGAGATTTATAGTCCCAATGCAGCAAGAAGATACACGATCGCTGTTAAAAAGGAGATCGACTTCTACTCTAATATCATTGGCAACAGACCGGTAACCTCCTTTTATATTGGTGGTGGAACTCCTACAACAATGCTTTATAGTGGCATTGAAGACATACTTGGGCATATCCATGATACCTTTAATATGCAGTGCGAAATACACATGGAGAGTCACCCAAATCACTTGAGTTTAGACAATCTTAACGCTATTTTGTCCATGGGTGTGAAAAATCTAAGCATTGGCGTAGAATCACTGCAAGACAGGCATCTGAGAACTCTTAGAAGGCCCTACACTACAGAAGAGGTGAAGGCAACAGTCAACCGAGCTGTTAATAAGAACTTCAAATGTGTCAATGTGGACTTCATCTTTGCATTACCAGATCAGACCTATAAAGAGATAGAACAAGCTGGACAAACCTTAGTTGAGATGGGTGTAAACCAGGTTGCAGCTTATCCTCTTTTTAGATTCCCTTATACTAAAATGGGAAGTGATGGCACAGAAAATATCTTCAAAACATCAACAATACTTAGAAGAAGAAAGATGCTTGCTATTCTGGAAAATATATTTTACGATGCGGGCTTCGAAAGGACTTCTGTTTGGGCATTCACCGGGCAAGGGATCCCAAAGTACTGTTCTGTAACAGTACCTCTCTACATCGGTCTTGGTGCAAGTGGAGGCTCTTATCTTAAAGATGTTTTCTACCTTAACACCTTCAATGTTGCTGAGTATATCAAAGCCTTTGAAAATGAGGAAACGGCCTTCGCATTATCGCTTGATCTATCGGAGAATATGCAAATGACGGGCTGGCTCTACTGGAGAATTTACGAGACGAGATTCAAAAAAATGGATTTCAGGAATAGATTTGGGAAGGATTTCGATGGGGTATATGGAGAATATCTGAAGCCACTGGCCCTCCTTGGATTCTTGAAGGATGACGGAGAGCGGATAGTTCTTTCCGACAGGGGCATTTACTGGCTGCATGCATTTGAGGACTTATTCTCAATAGATTATATCAGTACGCTCTGGGGAACTTCAAAGCAAGTGCCGTGGCCAGAGAAAGTGGTTCTGTAACCTTAATTAATTGAAAACAAATATGAAGGAGCATGACAAATGATAATTCTCCAGGTAATAGGCATTGCTTTGGGCATTTTAATAGGAACAATTATCCTGTATCTGATTATTGTGATCTTTGGTCCCGGATTTAAAGTTGCCAAGCAACCTTTTCCAGAATCAAAATCAGCATTGGAGGATATGAATGTCAAGCCACCGGAATCGAGAAAAGATATAAGTTTTGAAGTGGGAGGAGTGTCAGTAAGCGCCTGGCTGTATTTACCGGAAGATTTATCCATCCCGGTTGCATGCATTATTATGGGCAATGGTTTTGGCGGCACTAAAGATACGATTATGGAGCGTTATGCTGTTCGTTTTCAGGAAGCTGGTATGGCAGTGCTTGCTTTAGATTACCGCTACTTCGGCGAAAGTGAAGGTGAGCCCAGACAACTGTTCTCGATTCCATACCAATTGGAAGATTATTCAGCAGCTATCGATTATGCTCGAAGTCTTAAGGAGATCGATCCGGATAAGATTGCTCTATGGGGTACTTCTGCCAGCGGAGGCTATGGATTAATGATCGCGGCCCAGGACAAGAAGATTGCCTGTGTCTGCGGCCAATGCCCGGCGTTGGACAGTAAAGCAGACGGTAAGTTGGCTTTGAAGAGAGAAGGCATGGGATTCTTTCTGCGACTATTTGTGCATGCTCAACGTGATATGGGCCGGTCCAGGTTTGGTCTTTCAGCCCATAAAATTCCCATTGTCGGAAAACCTGGAAGTACTGCTATGATAGCAGCTCCGGGAGCATTTGAGGGTTACTCAAAACTTGCTCCAAAAGATTTTGTAAACGAAGTCTGTGCCCGTGTTCTTCTCAGGGCTCATGGATACAACCCTATTGACCATGCCAAAGATGTGCAATGCCCGGTCCTGCTGCAAATATGTGAAAAAGACAATTTAGTCTCTATGAGCTCAGCCTTGGAAACTGCCAGAATATTGGGCGAATATGCTGAAGTGAAACAATATCCTATCGAACACTTTGATATCTATACGGGGGAAAACTTCGAAAAAGCTGTAAGCGATCAACTTGGTTTTTTTAAGAAATACCTCTGAGTGATTTAGTGTAAAGATTTAAGCAGTACATTCAATAAGACAAGTTTTACCTCTGGAGGCACTCTAATGATTGTCTATGAACCGAAAAGGGAAATTGAAGTTTTGGATGAGGTCGATGTGCTTGTGGCAGGCGCCGGGGTAGCGGGATGTTCCGCCGCTGTTGCTGCTGCAAGGGAAGGTGCCAGGACAATGCTGGTCGAGAGAAATGGAGTTCTGGGAGGAGTGGCAACTGCGGGCCTCATGGCCAATATTGGAAATCGCTACACCAACCCGGATGGCGAGATCGTTATTCACGGCATAGCAAAGGAAGTAGTTGATAGGATGGTTTCCCGCGGTGCGGCAAGTGAAAGATGGGCAAGTCCCGAGTTATCCGGGGTAGTAATTGACTCGGAGCAGCTAAAAATTCTTCTCATTGAGATGCAACAAGAGGCAGGTGTCAAAGTTCTCACCCACACCCTCGCTGCTCGCCCGGTTATGGAGGGTGATACCGTAAGAGGGATCTTCATAGAAGGCAAAATGGGAAGGCAGGCTATACTGACAAAGGTCATAGTCGATGCAACAGGTGAAGCTGATATCGCCTACCAGGCTGGCTGTCCCATGAGGTGGGAGGAAGGCTCTGCAAGCCTTGAGTTCAAGATGGGGCGGGTAAATCTTGATGAGCTCTACAAGCATTTTAAGCGCCATCCCGAAACCTTCCCAGTTGGGATGGATAGGATCAAAGGTTTCCCTGAATTCGAGCGCAACTGGGTTGAGAGAGGAGTATTTTTCTTCCCCCATGGAGGCGGAAGGAAATGGGACATCTTTCAGAAGGCTATAGAGGATGGAGAATTTCAGTCCCAAAAAGGTATACTCTCGGGATTGGATGCAACAGGACTTTATGGGTTAAAACACCTCGACACAGTCGTAGTTAACTCCAATTTCTGGCGTGTCAGCACACTTGAGGTCCCGGATTTATCCCAAGCTGAGATCGAGACCCAGAAAGCCTGTTACTATGTGGCAGATCTTTTCCGCAAACATGTTCCCGGTTTTGATAGAGCATACATCGTACAGTTGGCAACGGATCTTGGCATTCGTACAAGCCGAGGGATAGAAGGCGAGTGGACACTGACCTCTGAGGACACCTCATCAGATAAGCCTGTCCATTTCGATGACACAGTTGGCTGTGCACCGGCAAATGCAGACCCTGACAAAACCGGCCAATTCTTCCATCCCCACACTTTTGATATCCCCTACCGCATCATGCTTCCCCGAAAAGCGGAGAACCTCTTGGTCGGAAGTGGCAAAAGCGTATCTTGCAGGCCGCAAGGGGTAATAAGAGGCATGGCTACCTGTATGATCCTTGGGCAAGGGGCAGGTGTCGCTGCTGCCCTCGCGGCAAAAGAGGGGGTAAATTCACGAAGATTAAATATTCATAAACTCCAAAGCGCGCTCCTCGACCAGGGAGTGAACCTTGGTCCTGAGGAGAGGGTAAGAGCCCTGGGATTGAAAAATGGAAGTAGCTGTTGATCTCCGTGTGGAATTGATCAGCGCCATTTGTCATTTAGCCGGGAACAAAGAGTGATCATGAGAAACAGAAGCCTGATTGTGGTTAGACATGGTGAAACGGAGTGGAACATTACAGGAAAGCTAAATTCTACAACTGACATAAGCTTAAGCAAAAAGGGACGAGACCAAATCTTGAGCTTGCGCGGGGCATTATCACATGTCCGGATAGAGAGAATCATATCATCACCGTTAAAACGTGCCCTCGAAACGGCCAGACTATTATCTCGTGATCATCAGATCGAAGTCGATCAGAGGCTTGTTGAAATCAACTTCGGACCCTTCGAAGGGAAAACGCCTCAGGAGTTAGCTGAAGGCCCACTTTCAGAAGCTTTCACCTTGTGGAGACAGGAAAATGATCCAGTCATTCCTGAGGGAGTTGAAGGTTTTCGAGAGGCGGCTCAACGCGCTCAAGACGTTCTCAAAGACCTTCAAAATCTTGAAGGAATCACTCTCATGATTTCTCACGGGGTCTTTATCCGTGTCCTGCTATGCAGTTGTGTTCTGGGAATGAGTCCAACGTTCTATAGAAGACTACGCATTGACAATGGGAAACTGTCCATGATAAGTTGGGAGGATGATTTCATGCGACTGACGAAATTCAATGCTTCTACGGTATGACAGGGATGCTGTGATGGTTTCTCGACAATGTGAAATGGGACTTGACTGTATAAATATATCGTTATTATATCTATAATGAGGTCCCGTGGACACAATCCCGGAGCTGGATTGTCAGTGTCCGACTAAACGGTCACAGATCATCGCTCATAAACCATTTTGAATCCAAACGGAGATATTCCGTCCGGACTCGTCCCAAAGGCAAAGGAGTATTGTACGCTTAAAGAGCGTGTGTAGCATTGCTGATGCGTGACATTGGTCCGGGGACAAGGAGTAGAGCTATGGCGAGCCATTATCCGTATTTTCAAGATCCGCGTCAGCATCCGGATTACGAGCGACGCAGCATCAAAGTTCCGACTTGGGAAACTTTTGACAACACCACACAGATGACCACGTTGAGGACTTTTCCTCAGAAAGGGACCAGGCGTAAAATCCTCACTGATATTGCGAAGACACTCGATGACTATACGGTCCGCTACCGGCTCGGCCGGATAATCTGGCCGAGCATTCACCATATCTACGCGGAAAATTTCTGGGATCTTGTGGCGGAGATCAAGAAACGAGACCTCTTCCTATTCGATATCTGGGGAGGTGTGCCAGGGAACCCCACCAATACGGCATGGGGTCACTTCATGCCGTTGCCCGGAATGGTGGAACGGCTCCGTAGCGAGCTGGGTGATCGTTTCATCAGCTTCGACAATGGCGAACAGGATGGACGCTACATCTGGTCCCACGGAGAGCTTCAGTGTCCATCCCACAACGATCGCTTTCGGCAATACTGTAACTTCCAACACTATTTCGAGCGCATGTGCGATGATCTCGGGAACCAGATGTCAGCGCTCGTGTCGCTCGGCTTCGGCCATTACTTCGTCAAAGAGGGAAACCACAGCCTCCTTGGGGCGGAGACCGCTCAGGCACTGCCGAACTCTCAGATCTACTATTCATTCATACGCGGCGCGTGCAAACAGTACGGAATTCTCTGGTTCGGCAACGCCTCCTGTTTCAACCGTTGGGGTTATAAACACTACGACAACGAAGACTATCTGAGCCCGGGAGGCGGGGAACCCCCCGGTGGCCCGGTAAGCGGTTCCAGTCTTAACCTCCTCAAGCGTTTGGTCTACACACATTACATGTACAACAGTGTAATAGTCGGGTTTGAACTGGGCTACCTGGCAGAGCTCAAGAAGTTCCACGTGCCCGGTTTCGACACAACGGGCAAAGAAGACGCCGAAGCCCCGTACCTCTCCCCTATCGGCGCGATGCAGGTCGCCATGGGCAGGTTCATCGAGAAACACGGCCGACCGGGGGTGATGCACACTCCAGTGGCTCTCCTTTTGGACTTCTATGCAGGCTGGGCGGTGCCACGGCACCTCTACACCGATAAAGTGTATCAGGTGTGGGGTGGTATGCCCTACGAAGATGGCGACTACCTCACACATGGGCTTCTCGGCATGATCTACCCCGGCTACGAGGATTCGAGCTATTACCACGACGAACGCGGCTTCCTCTCTGACACTCCGTATGGCGACATGGCTGACTGCATTCTCTCGGACGCGGCGGACTGGGTACTATCGCAATATGGGACAATTGTGGCGGCTGGGAAACTGAATATAGACCGGGAACTGTGCGATAAGGTGAGCGCATTCGTCAAGGGCGGCGGACATTTTATAGCTACGGCGGAGAACGCACGTGCCCTCTGGCCTGAGCTTGCTATCGGACAGCCGGTCGCCTTCGGCAAAGGGCAGGTCGTAGCTGTGGATGGCCAAGATCCTGTGAAGGAGAAGAAAACTTTCTCGCTCTGTCCGGCTGTCATTCCGAAGGATGCCAAGGTTATTGCAGAGGCAGGCGGAACTCCTGCGGCGATCCGGTTCAAGCACGGAAAAGGGATGGTAACGGTTTTCCTTTCACCGTTCGGCCTCAACGATGATCCACATAAAAGAGTTACGGTAGCCAGCGAGGTCGAGCATCCCCTTGCCTGTCCGCTTCACTTGTTAGAACACGTGAAGCATATCCTTGCTTCTGCCTTTACCAGCGAGGCGATCTTTTCGGTTGGTGAGAACCTCGGATACGTGACCACTCGCCTCGGCAAGGGCAGCTACTGGTTACTCATCCACAACAACGGTCTGAAGGCACGACCGTTCAAGATTGTATCGCGCTGCGGCAGGATACTTTCCATAGAGGAAATCCCGCTCGATCAATCTGAGAAGACATATACCGGTTACTGGCCAAAGGAGTTTGCAGATAACGACGGTGGCACTTCCGGTGGAAGGCGAATTGCCGGCGGGGATGTACGTCTCTTCCATGTTAAGGTCACAGAGAAAGGCGTTCGTCTTCTACAGAAGGTGAAGCCCCCGGAGCGACCTGACGGAAGGCTCCTTGCCCTCCGGAATGTGTCTAATATAAAAGAAGAGATACTCCGGCACCCCACCTTTTTCCAGCATTTCGACGGTGTCAAAATCGACTGGACATATCTTCGTGACCGTGACCCGAAGAGGGTAGCGGCTGAAAATGGCTGGATATCACGTCAGATGCTGCAGGTGATGATCGATTTCACCCCCGGCTGCAATCTCTTCCCCGACCTTTCACTCTCCGACTTCTACAAACCCGACTACGATGCAACGGTGAAAACGATGTCAGATGTATTTGCAAAGATGCAATTGCTCGGTGCATCGGATGCCGTTCTATCGGTTTCACGTATTGGAGAGGTCGTTGGATCCCTTTATTCGGAAGAGAAGATATATCCCCGCTACTGCAAATGTGTCACAAAGATCTGTGCCCAGGCAGAGAAGCAAGGTGTGACGCTTCATTTCCAGGCCCACCCCCGAAGAAAGATCATCCACGGAGATGACGCGATCGCGACTCACGAAGGGATATTGAGTTTCCTTAACGATCTAAGAGCAGACAACACCCGCCTCGCACTCAATGTGGGACACGCATCTATGAAGGCCGAATCGCTTACCTCCATAATCGAAAAGGCGGGAGACCGCCTCGGCGTAATAATCGTCTGCTCATCAACTGTGGACAGGTATGGGCAGATGTACGATTCACACGGATCCGCAGCGGGGAACAAGCTGAATTTAAAAGCAGTTACACAGTGCCGTGTGCCGTTGGTACTCGATGCGAACTACCGATCCTGGGATGAGGTATACCATGATCTGAAAGCTCTGGAAGGAGCAGATCGGTGACAGAAGGTCGACCTTATCGTCCCAATTTCGAACGCCTTTCGAACTCACGTTTAGAATTCCTTTGCTTTCGTCGGTAATTTTCCATAAATTGCTGCCTTTAAGTAATCCTCGAAATGTTCTTGTGGCTTCTCGATACCCGTCCCTTCTGGCCTAATTCGTTTACCTTCCCCAGGAAAGGGTTGAAGTTCGCCTCTCCGCTTGCGGAAAGGCGATGGGTGTGAGGTTCTGGGAACAAGCAACAAAAGCTTCGTAAAAATCACTTAAATGGGAAGGCTAAAGGAACGGGACAATTCCATTATGAATAAACTCAAAACCTTTTTTAAAACTGATGACTTCATGGTGTTCCTGTTCACCATGTTTGTTTTCGGAATCGCCACCGGGCTTTTCTCCGGTGTTATGAATAATTTTCTTGCTGAAATCCTGTCTATTAACCGCTTCGAACGGGGTATTGTTGAGTTCTTGAGGGAACTCCCCGGATTGAGCCTGATTCTGTTGCTGGCTTTGCTGTACCGCCATACCGAAATTCGGATGATACGGGTGGCGCTTCTGGTGGCCTTTTTCGGACTGACCGGTCTTTTTCTGTCAGAGCCCAACCGGGTTTTAGGAATCATTTTTATTATGATGTGGAGTACCGGCGAACATCTTCTTATGCCTGTCCGGCAGTCCATCGCCATCCATTCCGCCCATGAAGGGAAAGAAGGCCGGGCTATGGGCATTACCGGTAGTTTCGGAAATATTGGCATGGTTACCGGCTATTATATCGTTCCTCTGATTTTCCTCCTTGTGAGAAAGCTGTCTCCTCCGACGGGGGGAAATCCGTCGGTCCTCCCATTTAAAGCTGTATTTCTGGTCTCCGCCCTGTTTCTGCTATTAGGACTTCTGTTTTCCATCCGTTTTCATAAATCAGCATACCATATAAAAAAGGAAAGGCTTTATGTAAGAAGAAAATACCTACGTTACTATATCCTGGAGATGTTTTTCGGCGCCCGGAAACAGGTTTTCCTGACCTTTGCCCCTTTCGTTTTGATCCTGAACTACGGAGCCTCAACTGAATTAATCGCCACCCTTTACGGCATCTATTCCCTGATCAATATCTTCCTCAATCCCCTGATGGGCAAACTGGTGGACAGAGTGGGATATAAGATCATATTGATTTGCGATACCATACTACTTATCACCATCTGCTTTCTTTACGGTTTCTCCAGTCACCTGTTCCCGGATAGGGCTGCTTTCACGGTTGTTTCTATTGTCTTTGTCCTGGACGGTATGCTCTTCGTCGTGGGCATGGCCCGTTCCCTGTATGCGCGGTCGATCAGCAGCGGACAGGGCGAACTGACAGCCACGCTCTCCACCGGCATATCCATCAATCACCTTATTAGCATTATTATAGCTCTGCTAGGCGGGTTGCTCTGGGAACGGCTCGGCATAGAGCTTCTGTTTACCTGTGCCGCTGCTTTCGGATTTGGGGCTCTGGTTTTTTCCTGCTTTCTGCCGAAGCCGGCGAACCGGCAGTTATAGCGTTTTGAAGAAACCTATTCTGAAGGAGATAGCCGAGATTGTGATCGGTGTGCACGATGCCGTATCGCAACTGCGGCTCATACTGCACTTTACTAAACACAAAGGATTTGTCTATGGCAAAGCGATACCCCAACATCTTGTGGCTCATGACGGATGAGCAGCGATGTGACTCGCTGGGATGCTATGGAAGCCCCTGGGCACAAACGCCAAACATCGATGCTTTGGCTGGGCAGGGAGTCATGTTCGAAACCGCAGTTACTCCTGCTCCCGTATGTGTCCCCGCTCGCACCTCCGTACTCACAGGCAAGTATCCGTGTCAAACGGGTGTGTGGCACAACGATATCAACCTGAAAGAGCCCACAGGGAATCTTATGGAGCTGTTCCGCAACTCAGGATATCGAACGGCATCCTTCGGGAAACAGCACTACGCCGGGACAGGCTCCGCATTTGAGTATGAAGCCGGACGTTGTCTGTCCGACCATGTGAGCTACTACAGGTACGACCCCAAGTATGACGAAGCCAAATATGATGTGGTCAAGTACCCCGGCGATATCTACAACTGGATCTTCGGTGGAAGGTTCCCTGCCGACCCTTCACAGACATCCGAGGCAGAAGCCATAGGGCTGGCCAAGAAGTGGCTGGAACAGAACGACAGAGATGGTCCTTTCTTCGTCAGGGTGTCTTTCAACGGTCCGCATACGCCTGTTGTTCCTCCGGAGCCGTTTGACCGCGTCATTGCGGCCAGCGAGATCAGATACCCCCAGGAGTGCGAAGATCTCCCGAATAACTGTCCCGAATGGCTTTCGAAAGAGCTGATGCGTACGTCCAGCTCCTCTGTTTTGTCGCGCGAGCAGATTGAGAAAATGCGCCAGTATTACTATGGCGAGGTCAGTTTCCTGGACGACCTGTTCGGCCAATTCCTGAAATGGATGGACGGTCGCGGGCTACTTGATGACACGATCGTTGTCTTTTGGTCCGATCACGGGACCCATCTGGGGGATTACGGATTGGTCCAGAAACAGACGTTCTTCGAGCCTGTGGTGAATGTACCGTTCCTCTTCTGGTATCCTGCCAGACTGTCCGAAGGAAGCCGAATTGAGACGCCGGTTGAAACTCAGAGTCTGCTGCCAACATTGCTCGATCTGGCTGGCCTGCCGGATCTTGGTGAAGGATATTCCCC
>CAZTBA010000073.1:0-18384 GCA_964611725.1 uncultured bacterium | reverse complement strand
CTCTGTAGAATACTATTGTATCTATGCCGAATCCCTGATAAATCTGGGGCATCTGTGATGTCTGACCATATGAAAATGGGGTATAACCGATCTTGCTTACGTTACCATATTTGAGTGAACTGCGATATCCTATGAGGAGGTTGCGGACCAGTGATTCACCATTTACAATATACTCCTCAGGGAGGGAATACCATGGGCCTATTATGAGTCGCCCGCTTTTGACATGCTTTTCAACCTGCGAACACCTCTCAGGGCGGAGATCAAGGTAATCTTCCACACAGAGTACCTGGGAGTCCATGAGAAACGAGTGGTATTCCGGACGTCTATCTAAAAGGTCAAGAAGGTTATCCATAAACTCCAGGAGAAGCAGTCTCGTCTCTGCGGATGGATAGACCCACTCCCTGTCCCAGTGAGTGTTAGATATAACGTGTATCTCCTTACCTTCTTCCATTTCCTCCCCCTTTGCGAAAATTCATCCACTGTTCTTATGGCTAATTACCGGATTTTTGTGCCACCTAAACATAGAGAATACCTATAGAAAGCCGATCAATGATATTACATTTACCCGGTGAAGTCAAGGAGAAACAAGAACTGAAATCTTGACAGAACTCGATAATCATTATTATATTATCTAACAGTTAAGTAATTTTTGCGAAGCTTCTGTTAATTTTTCGTCAGCTATCAGCAATCAGCGAAAGCTGATAGCTGATAGCCGGCCGCTGACTTACGATTTCTCATTGCTTCGAGAGTTTGGACGATTCTCTAAACAACAGAAAATCCCAAGGAGCATTTTCAGGATCACTTAAACATCTCCAAACTTCCATCCATAATGCAATGGTAAAATCTCAGAGCTATATAGCCCGCACTATTCTTCAACGGAACCTACAGTGGGCTTTTTTATTGATAAGGTAGGACCCTTAGCGAGGTAAAGCACTTTGAAGGAGGGACTAATAATGATGTCGAAAGATCCAGATACTGGGCGTAAGGACTTTTTTACGCCAGAAAGATTTGCGCACGAGCAAACTCAAAGGATGGAACCTCCGAGAGGAAGGCTTCTGATTGCTGGGTGCCGCTCCGGATCCTATCTTTCCGAGAGAGTCGTTAAACGATATAAGGAGATGTTGGCTGAAAGGGGCAGCAAGGACCATATCTTATATCTTGAAAATATTGATTACCAGTTCGCCAACTCCGAGACCTGTGTACGCTTGAATCTTCATGTTGGTGGTTATGATGTCTTCTTATTTCAGTCCTTTTGTGATCCTGTCCTTGGTCACAGCATAGATCGAAATTACATGGCTTTTCTGATCGCAGCCCGGACATTTCGAGAGAATGGAGCGAACCATGTGACTGGTGTGTTGCCTTATCTGGCCTATGCGCGACAGGATAAACCAACTGAGTTCATGAGGGAACCGACAACCGCGAAGCTTATGGCTGATCTCAGTATTACGGCGGGTATCGACCGACTCATTACATGGCATCCTCACTGTGGTCAGATTCGTGGCTTCTACGGAAGTATGCCGGTCAATATGCTGGAATCGCTGACCCTATTCATTGAGGTATTTCGTCGTTTTGAAGGGCGAGAAGATGTAATTGGTGTTGCTCCAGATGCCGGAGCTTCCAAGCTTGTGATGTATTTCTGTCAGGCGCTGAATCTAAAATGTGCAATTGCGTCAAAATTTCGTCCGCGTCCGGATGAAGCTATTATTCCTCAGATAGTTGGTGATTTTACGGGCAAGAAAATAGCGCTTATCCTCGATGACGAACTCAGTACTGGCTCGAGCGTATATAATCTCATTAAAAAGCTGGTAGGAGAGTATGGGATCGAAGAAATATATTTTGCGGTTTCACATAACCGCTGCGTGAAAGTTGCCCTTGATCGCCTATTGGTCTTGCACGCCGAATATTATCTAAAAGAAGTAATTGTAACGAATAGCATTCCACAGACGGATGACTTTAAGAGTTTGCCATTTGTCTCCGTTAGATGCCTGTCAGATACCTTAAGCCGTACAATCAATAGAATTCACTATAATCGGTCGGTGAGCGAGGTGTTCTATACACCTTACGATAGTGGTTCCTCTTGACAGTCTATACCAATTATCTTATCTTTGCCTCGGTCTATCAGGTAGATATGGCCCGGGACTTTGACGGTTTGTTTTGTTGCGAGGGCCCTGAATATGGAGAAAGCAAGTGCACACATACTTGTGAGTGGGAGAGTTCAGGGGGTAGGATTTAGGTTCTTCGCAAGAAGAATGGCTGAGAGATACTCCATCTCGGGATATGTCAAGAATTGTGATGATGGTAAGGTTGAGATAACGGCTGAGGGCATCAGGGACAATTTGGAGCATTTCATTGCCGAAATCTGGCGTGGACCAAGCTATTCCGAGGTTTCCGATGTGAACGTGAGTTGGGGAGAATATGAGAGAGGATATAAGGAATTCTCTATCCGTTTCTATTGAACATAGGAGGTGAAATTGGAGGAACTTAGAGATTCTATACGGAGCGTGCCTAATTTTCCTACTGAGGGTATTCTGTTCAGGGATATAACGCCATTGTTGGGAAATGCCGAGATATTCAAAAATGCAATAGATGTTCTGTGTAAGCCTTATGAAGGTTCGAAGATAGATGTTGTGATCGGTATAGAATCACGAGGTTTTATATTTGGATCGGCCATAGCTTATAAATTGGGAACTGCTTTTGTCCCTATAAGGAAGCCTGGGAAGCTACCGTGCGAGGTTGTAAGGGAGGAGTACTCCCTGGAGTATGGAACAGATGCTATAGAAATGCACAAAGACGCTTTCCCAAGGGGATCCAAGGTGCTTATGGTTGATGACCTTTTGGCAACCGGAGGGACAATGTCTTCTGCTTGCCGCTTGGTCCGTAAGATGGGTGGTGAAATTGTGGAGGTTCTTTTTCTTATAGAGCTTACTGAGCTTAAAGGGCGAGATAAATTGACGGAATATAAGGTTCGCTCAATTTTGTCGTATTAGAATTTTCATACCTATTTCAGTGGCGCAAGGGATCTCAAAACCTGATGAGCTTGGGGATATATAGATATTTCCAAGCTCTTTGTTTTAGGCGTGTTTTTGACGTTATAGTATTAGGGGAAGTTCTTATCTGCCGACCGGGTACCTCCGGAACATGGAGATATGGATTGTCATACGAATTTGCGTTTGCGAGAAGATCTGCCTTCCACTGTCGTTGCATCGTGGGACGTTCCGGTGGGAGGTTTCTGACAAACCGGGGTTGCCATATAGAACGCAAAACGGTATCGGGTGAGGGGGGGGAGAGGCAATTTGGAGTTGACAAAAAGTCCTGAAATTTGTTATATTACCCCCGCAATTTAGAGCCCCCGTAGCTCAGAGGATAGAGCAAGGGATTCCTAATCCCTGTGTCCCGTGTTCGAGTCGCGGCGGGGGCACCACCTTATGTTCTTCTGTGATAGATTGGTTATGAAGAAGATAGTTTTGATGGACAGAGAAGATCGATTAGTAGGGGTCAGGATTAGGGGGCGATGTTCGAGATTTGGGCATCGCTTTTAAATTCCGAAAGGAGGAGAAAAAGTGCTTAGACCGCGTCGTCGGCTGACCAAACGTGAGATAAAAGAAGATAAATTCATTACTTATACTCTTATAGCCTCCAATGTTTTCAGACATAACGTTCGTTATGTTCTGGGAGCTGTTGCAGTAGTAGTGGTTATAGCCCTTGCGGCTTCCATATTTTACAGTATCTCCAAGTCCAGAGAAGCAAAGGCATCTGAGCTTATAGCGGAAGCCCGGATCTCTCTATTCTCTGGAAGGAAGGAAGAAGCGGTTGACATTTATAACAACCTTGTCGAAAATTATTCGGGAACTGATGCCTACAGTAAAGCGGTTCTGGAACTCGGAAATATGTATTTTGAGGATAGTCTGTACGAAGAGGCAATAGATGTATTTCAGAAGCTTGCAGATAAGGCCAGGAAAGATGATATTATTGCCTATTCCGCTGGGAGTGGGATAGCGGCCTGTTTGGAGAATCTGGGAAATTATGATGAAGCGGGGGAGAGGTACCTGAATTTCGTTGAAAAATATCCGAAATCGGCATTTGCCCCTTCCGCTCTCTTCGATGCATCAAGGTGTTTTAGTTTGGCTGGCAATTATGAAAGTGCACGTCATAGTTTGGAGAAGTTGTCGGAGGAGTATTCGGAATCAATGATTGCCTACAAAGCTCAGGCTAAACTTAGGATGCTTCCACCGGCTCAACCTTGAATTCAAAGGGGTAAATTAAAGGAGTAATTTCCTGTGGCCTCTCGGGTATTCTTAACTTTTCTGTGGCATATGCACCAGCCTTACTATAAGGATCCTGAAACCGGTGTCTATAGTATGCCCTGGGTGAGACTGCATGGGGTGAAGGACTATTATGGTATGGTGGCTATTCTTGAAGAGTTTCCACTTGTACATCAGACCTTCAACTTAGTTCCCTCTCTCTTAGAACAGATAAGGGATTACACAGAGAACAATGCCTTGGATAGGGTCATAGAACTTACCCTAAAACCAGCTAAGGATCTTAATGAACAGGAAAAGATAGAAATACTTTCCCGTTTCTTTCGGTTAAACAGAGAAAATATGATTTTTCCTTATCCTCGCTATTATGAGCTGTTTTTATCTGGAGGAAGAGGGCAAGCGAACAATAGCATCCCACAGGGCTTCACAGAGAGAGACTGGAGGGATCTTCAGGTTTGGTATAATCTCATCTGGATAAGTCCTCTCTACAGAAACCCCGATATACAGCCTTTCTTTGAGAAAGGCTCGAATTTTAGTGAAAAAGATAAAGCTCATCTTCTGGAATTACATACAGAAATACTAAAATCGATAATACCCTTGTATAGGGATTTTGCGAAGAAAGGGCAAATCGAGCTTACTACATCACCATTTTATCATCCAATATTGCCCTTGCTTCAGGATACGGACGTCGCAAAAGAGTCATTGCCTTCCACAGAACTTCCCCAGAATAGATTCCGTCATCCGGAAGATGCCGAATTTCAGATATCTGAGGGTCTCAGATATTTTCTTGACGTTTTTGGAATAACCCCCTCAGGAATGTGGCCTTCTGAGGGGTCTGTGAGCCAGAATATAGCGGAGATGATCTCTAAGCATGACGTAGAGTGGATAGCGACAGATGAAGCAATTCTCTCCAGAAGTATTGGGGAAGATCTGTCAAATGATATAAAGCAAAGGGTGAAGCTTCTTTATAAGCCCTACAAGTTGAGGTTCGGAGAGAGAGAGCTTTGTGTTATTTTCCGCGATAATGTTCTATCCGATCTTATTGGGTTCGTATATCATTCTTGGAGTGAGAACAGGGCATCAAGGGATATGGTCAGCAAACTTAAGGTTATAAGAGATACGGCGGAGGAGTTAGGAATAGACAGTATTTTGGTACCCATAGTAATGGATGGCGAAAATTGCTGGGAATTTTATAGAAACAATGGAATTGAGTTTCTAAGGAAGCTGTATGAAGCTATTGGGAATGAAGAGTGGATATCAGCAGTCAGTGTCGGAGAATACTTACGGAATCAGAGCGTTTCTTTCGGGGAAATCAAGTATCTCCATCCAGGATCATGGATAAATGCAAACTTCCGCATATGGATTGGTCACTCTGAGGATAACAAGGCATGGGATGAGCTTTACAAAGCAAGGGAGTTGGTAGGGGAGAGGTTTCAGGAAAGGTCCGATATCTGGGATGCGGTTCGGAAAGAACTCATGATAGCCGAGGGTAGTGATTGGTGCTGGTGGTATGGTGATGAGCATAGTAGTGAGGAAAGCGGAGAATTTGACAGGCTTTTCAGAAGCCGTTTAGGGCACATATACGAACTTCTCGAATTGGACGTCCCAGATTCTCTCTCACGTTCCATAAGAGGTGAAGAAGCTGTGAATTTGCCTCTGATCTATCCTATAGGTCTTATTTCTCCCACGGTAGATGGAAAGCAAACACATTTCTACGAATGGCACGAAGCTGGTTTCTTTGATGTGTTAAAGTCGGGAAGCTCAATACACAGGCTGAAAACCCTTATGAGTGGTATACATTTTGGCAATAACACAGATAATCTTTTTATAAGAGTGGATTTTTCCCCGACCTTGTCTTCAGTTGACTGGGAAAAAGGCTTTAGGCTCGAATTAGAACTCTCGGAACCATACAGGAAAAAACTCGTCGTACGTCTATCAGATTACAGGGTTCTGGATTTTTCCTATTTAGATTATCTTAATAATATTTGGACAGAGAATCAGGAGACCTCGCCGCAAATAGCTTTTGCCGATGCCCTCGAATTTTCCCTGCCGTTTCTCCTTCCCATCACCGATATTCAGATCGTAGCCTTCAAAATCTCCGCTTTTAGCGAGTCCCAACTTCTGGAAACCTGGCCTCAGGACTCCTCCATTTCTTTTTCCCCGAAAGAGCGCTTCTACGATTGGATTGTATAGCATATAATAGTGTGTAATTGTCATAGGATGAATTACATTTATTCTATTTATACTTTATACACACTTCTATACGTTTTACAAAATTGTTCCATAAATATTCTGTAAACATATGTAAAATATACTATAATGCATATGTAATCTTTTACATTTTTTACAATATAAAAATGTAAATATCCTCTTTTGCCCGTTTCGAGCATTGGCTAATCTCGATACAGACTCAGGAACTTGTTTTACAAAGATTTATATATTTAAGGTCGTATAATATATATTATGTAAACTTAGGGCAAAATAAAGGGAAAATGCCCCCCTATCAGGCGAAAACTGCACCTACTCTGAGAGTTTTCCGGCAAAAACAGGATTTCTTGCAGAATAAGGACTCGCTCCCTCGATAAAATACCATAGCGTGGGAAGAGCCTGATCGCCACGCTATGGTTGAAAACAAACCGAATTGCAGCATGAATATCCAGTCATTGCGAGCACGTAATAAATGGGAGCGATGAAGCAGGCTCGGTTGTTGCGTGTTTTAGATGACAAACAACCATCAGCCTATAGGTGAGGTGTAGGCGGCGCAGAGGTATCTTGAGGTCTGGACCTATCAGTTCGTCAGTTGGATCAATTAGATATTTGCACATATCAGTAGGTTTATAAGATTCGTTTCGCCGATATTCCTGAGTTCATGTTCGGTTTTTGGAGGGATATAGAGGAAGGAGCCTTCCTTTGGGTAATATTCTTTATTACCTATCCTAACATAGGCTTTCCCCTTTATTACATAGTAAACCTGCTCAGTATTCTCGTGAGAGTGCGGTTTGTGGTTCCCGCCTGGAGCATATGTCTGACGTATTATCTTGAGTCTTTTAGCAAAGGTAATTGGGGCTCTCGACTCATGCACGTCCACAAGCGTTTCATCCTTCAGTCCCTCTTCAGATTGCGATACAATGGGTGTTACCTCTTCCCTATCGAAACACAGCTTATCCATTTTGTTCCCTTTCGCTAGATTTCCTGAGTAGTGTTTTCCAGACCCCTTTTCTCTGCTTCTCCTTGAATATGCGCTCAAGCTTCTCTACACGTCTCCGAAGATCCTCTATTGCATCTTTGAACTCAGCAAACAACTCCTCCTTGCCCTGAAACTGCCCTATCTGCTTTAAAAGGGCCTCGTAGTGGGATTTATCAACAATCATTCTATTGCCCAGGGCGGCAGCAGAGGTATCACCTATCCCCTTCCTCTCTTTGAGAGTTCTGAAGCTTTCAGGGTCTATTATCCACCTGCCATATTCCTTTTCGGCTTTCAGTACGCCCCTCAGTATATAATTATGTACAGTTTTCTGGCAAACCCTGAGCTCCTGGCTCGCCTCCTTTATAGTATAACCCTCCATATCAGGACACCACTATGTTTATAAGTTTCAGAGGCACCACTATGATATTCCTCACCACTTTCCCTTCCGTATATTTTTTCACGTTCTCCATCGAAAGTGCTGAATCTTTTAGTTCATCATCACCTATATCGGCAAGTACATCAAGTCTTCCCCTCAATTTGCCGTTAACCTGGACTACAATGGTTACCTCCTCAAGCTTTGTGAGTTCTTCATCATAGGATGGCCATCGCTGCTCAAACACACTCTCGGAACTCCCCATCTTTTCCCAAAGTTCATCAGCCATATGAGGAGCAAAGGGAGAAAGAAGAATTATAAAGCTTGAAATGGTCTCACGATCAAGCTTGCCATTAGCCCCATCAGGCGAATAAGCATAGTTTATGAATTCCATAAGTCTGCTTATAGTTGTATTAAACCTGAAGGATTCAAGACCTTCTGTAACGTTCTTTATAAGTATATGCCTTTGTTTCACAAGTTTTAAGGGAGGCTCACAATCGGAATCTATATTCGCCATGATTACATTCCACACCCTGTTGAGAAACCTGTAAATTCCCTCAATCCCACGGTCACTCCACTCAGAGTCCTGATTCGGAGGTCCTATGAAAAGCTCATAAATGCGTACCGTATCGGCTCCATACTCCTGAACTAAACTGTCCGGGCTAATAGAGTTCCCTTTCGACTTGCTCATCTTGGCACCATTCCGATATATCATGCCCTGAGGAAAGTAGCTAGGGAAGGGTTCGTCAAATCCTATGTAGCCGAGGTCGTAGAGAACCTTTGTGAAAAATCTAGCATATAAGAGATGCAGTATCGCGTGCTCTATACCTCCGACATAGAGATCTACAGGAAGCCACCTATCAACCTCTTCCCTATCAAATGGACCTTTGTCATATTTAGGGCTTACGTATCTCAGAAAATACCAACAAGAACCAGCCCACTGAGGCATCGTGTCCGTTTCCCTCTTAGCTGGCCCACCACATTTCGGACATTTGGTATTCACGAAATCTGGAATCGCTGCGAGGGGTGATTCACCGGTACCCGTAGGCTTATAACTCTCGACTTCCGGGAGGAGAACCGGCAGATCCGCTTCGGATACAGGAACTTCTCCACAGTCGTCACAGTAAACTATAGGTATGGGTTCCCCCCAATACCTTTGTCTTGAAAATACCCAATCACGAAGCTTATAATTTACTGCTTTGTTGGCAAGATCTTTCTCTGCTAACCACTCAACTATCTTCTCTTTGCCAAGAACACTGGACATCCCATCGAAGTGACCGGAGTTAATCATGATCCCTTCACCAGTAAAGGCTTCTGCGAGGTCTCCACCTTCATTGTAACGGCTATCCTCGCCTTTTATAACTTCAACAATAGGGAGATTGAACTTCTTCGCAAACTCAAAATCCCTCTGGTCATGGGCTGGTACCGCCATAATAGCTCCGGTCCCATAGGACATAAGGACATAATCCGCCACCCACACAGGTATCTTCTCGCCATCAACCGGATTTACAGCATAAACTCCGGTGAAAACTCCCGTCTTCTCCCCAGTCATCGAGGCTCTTTCAATCTCAAGAATCTTTCCGGACCTTTCTACGTAGGAATCCACCTCCGACCTTTGTTCATCTATGGTTATTTTCTTGACGAGAGGATGTTCTGGGGAAATGACAAAGTAAGTTGCACCATAGAGCGTATCAGGACGAGTTGTGAATATAGGGAGATCGTATTCACTATTATCTCTCGGTGATAGGATCTTAAACCTTACTTCAGCCCCCTCGCTACGGCCGATCCAGTTCGTCTGAAGTACCTTTACCCTCTCTGGCCAGTCAAGTCCATCAAGTCCATCCAAAAGCCTATCGGCATACTTGGTTATCCTGAGCATCCATTGCATAAGATTCTTCTTGCTGACCTCAGCACCACACCTTTCACAGACCCCACCAACCACTTCTTCATTGGCAAGACCTGTTTTGCAGTCCGGGCACCAATTAACGGGTACCATCTTACGGTAGGCAAGGCCGCTTTTGTACATCTTCAGGAAGATCCACTGAGTCCACCTGTAATACTCGGGAGCACTCGTATTGACCTCCTTCGTCCAATCGAACATTGCACCGATCTCATTAAGCTGTCTCTTTATATTTGCAATGTTTCTGGCAGTTCCTACCTTCGGATGTACTCCTTTGAGTATAGCATCATTTTCTGCAGGAAGGCCAAAGGAATCCCATCCCATGGGATGAAGGATATTACAGCCACAGAGCTTTTTATACCTACTCCACACGTCGGAGAGAACATACCCTCTCCAATGCCCGACGTGAAGACCTTCTCCTGATGGATACGGAAACATATCAAGACAATAGTAATTACGTTTATCTGATGCGCTTTCCGCCACGTGAGTTCTTGTCCTTTCCCATATATCCTTCCATTTCGATTCTATTTCTATGAAATTGTATGTTGGGAAATCACCGTGTTTCATGCTCTTATCCTCCCCAGATTCCCTCTCTATGGATATATTCTGTCGAGCATTCTTGGAAATGGTATCGTTTCCCTTACATGTTTTAGGCCGCACATCCACGATATTACCCTCTCTATTCCCAATCCGAACCCGGAATGCGGTACAGTGCCATACCGACGAAGGTCCAAATACCACTCAAATGCCTCTTTAGGTAAATTATTAGCCTTTATCTTTTCTTCGAGACACTCTACGTCATCTTCCCTCTGGCCTCCGCCTATTATTTCCCCATAGCCTTCCGGAGCGAGCATATCAACACATAATGCGAGCTCACGGTTCTCAGGATCGTTCTTCATATAGAAGGCTTTACACTTCGCAGGGTATCGATGTATCATAATGGGTCTGTCAAACTCCTCCGATATCGCTGTTTCCTCATCTCCCCCGAGATCCTCCCCCCATGGAACATCGAAACCCTTACGCTTCAGTATTTCAAGGGCTTCATCATACGATACTCTGGGGAACGGCTTTTTCACATTTTCGAGTTTGCCTATATCTCTTTCCAAAGTATTGAATTCTCTTTCCCTTGATCTGATTACATTCTGAGTCAGATACACGATGAGATCCTCGGCAAGATCCATATTGTCATCGAGGTCACTGTAAGCCACTTCGGGTTCCAACATCCAGAATTCCGTCAGATGTCTTCTCGTCTTCGACTTCTCTGCTCTGAAGGTCGGACCAAAGCAGTAAACTTTGCCGAAAGCCATAGCCCCCGCTTCCATATAAAGCTGGCCACTCTGCGTAAGATAAGCCTTACTATCAAAGTAATCAGTCTCAAAGAGCGTTGTCGTACCTTCACAGGCAGCAGGGGTGAGTATTGGAGCATCTATAAGGGTAAAGCCATTGCAGTCAAAATAATCACGACAGGCCTTCTCTATCGCGTGTCTAATACGGAGGATCGAGTGTTGTCTTGATGACCTAAGCCAGAGGTGTCTGTGTGCCATCAAGTAACCCACCCCATGCTCTTTTGGTGTTATTGGATAATCTCCACCAAGTTGAACAATTTGGATATCTGAGACACCTATCTCGAAACCTATAGGAGACCTTTCATCGGCTTTTACCACACCAGTAACAATCACCGAAGACTCCTGAGTCAACCTGTCTGATATTTCGAAAATTTCCGTACTAACATCACCCTTGAAAACCACGCACTGCACAGTTCCGGTGCCATCGCGAATTTGAAGGAAGTGAAGTTTGCCACTTGATCTTTTGTTGTAAATCCACCCCTTTATTGTGACCTCTTCTCCGCTATATTTGTCTATATCGGAAACATATATACTGCGCATTTGAGAACTCCTATTCACCTGTTAACAAAGGCTCCACAGCTTCCCGTCATAGGCCTATAAAGCAAGTCGTGTGTGAATCCATCTCCAACAAATCACATCAATACTGTTGAGTGAAACAGCAACAATGTGGGATCATGAAAAGAGTAATAAGTAATTTTCGGCCTTCAATAATATGGAGAGAAACCGGCAAAGTCAAGCTTTTTCAGCCTCTTCTACCATCGGAAATCGCTATTTACCATCTCCTATAACTGCCAGCGCTATACCTTCCGAATACGAACCAATCAATTTCAGGTCCCCGATCAAGTCAAGGTGAACTGTGCTTGTCTCCAAGCTCTCTTTGAGTCCTTCCTGAAGTCTATGGATATGGGAATCCTCGAATTCTTTCTCAAGTTTTTCTATCTTTCGGTTATTCTTTATTACCTTCTTTGCCAAACGCGCATCCATAGTTACGAATGAATTTACGGACAGCTTTAGATTCTCCAGGACCTTCTTATGTAGTTCTTCAATCTCCGTGAACCCCTGATCTGAGAAATAAAAGCCCTGATCTATTTTCTTGCCGGCGTACGTCATCAGGCTTTTGCTTACAACATCTCCTATCCTTTCTATCTCACGCGCAATCTGGAGAAGCCTAGTCTGTGCGGCCGATTCCTCATCCGTGAGTTCCTTGGTTGATATCCGGGTAAGATAATTCGTCACAGACTGATCCAGAAGATCTATCTTATCATCGTTACTTATAACTTTCACCTTCATATTCTCATCGTTTTTCTTAAAGACCTCCATCGACATCTCCAGCATGTCATAGACTATATCGGCCATACGCATAATTTCTCTCGTGGCGTTAGCAACGGCGAGGGCCGGGGTATCAAGTACTCTATAGTCTAGGTACTTCGGTCCGAAAAGTTCCTTCTTCTCTTCCTCTGTGGCAACAAACGAGCAGATAACCTTTGAGAAGAGTGGAACCAACGGAAGGAATATGAACGCAGTAGCTATGTTAAATATGGAATGGGCATTCGCTATTTGTCTTGGCAGATAGGAACTTGTGAGTCTCACTATGTGGGACAGCGGACCTATGAGCGGCAGAAATATTATTACTCCTACGATCTTAAAAACTATATGAGACCAGGCAATTCTTTTCCCTGCCGCTCCCCCACCCATGCTTGCCAGGAACGCCGTACTACAGGTACCTATATTTGCGCCAAATATCAGGGGTATGGCTGTTTCAAGACTTAGAAGGTTTTCAAAGGAAAAAGAGAGGATAATCCCAAGCATAACCGCGCTGCTTCGAACAAGGGCGGTTAGGAGCGCTCCAACGACCACCCCAGTTATCGGATTACGAAGTCCCCTTGTAATGATCAACCTAAATATCTCAGAGTTTTGAAGGGGAGCCACCAAATCTGCCATAATTTTCATACCGAGAAACAGCAGGCCAAATCCGAAAATCGACTGTCCTATACTCTGAGTAAGATCCTTCTTGGCGAGGCTCATAATTCCGAAGCCAAGAGCTATTATCGCAAATGAGATATTCAAGACCTTAAAGGCTATAAGCTGTACTGTCAGCGTAGTTCCTATATCGGCACCTATTAAGACTCCGAGTGTTTGGACAAGCTCTAATATGCCAGAATTTGCGAGGCTAATGAGCGTAACCGCGGTAGCAGCGCTGCTCTGTGTGAATATGGTTATCACTATCCCAGCAGCAGCGCCTCCAAAGGGGTTACGGGTCAGTGAATAGAGGAGTAATCTTAGCTTGCCTCCGGCAAGTTTCTGGAGGCCACGGCTACCAGTTTTTATACCATAAAGGAAAAGGCTTAGCCCTCCCAGAAGGTAGAAAAATGAAAAAAGCGACCACTCTCCAGACAAATTCATATCTCACCTCGTCTATATGCCTGTGTGTCCAAACCCTCCCTCTCCCCTGTCACTATCATCAATCTGGCTTACAACCCTTATTTCAGCATAAGTAACCCTTGCGATTACAAGCTGAGCTATACGATCCCCTCTCCTCACCGTATATGGTGAATTACATAAGTTTATGAGGATAACAGCAACTTCACCCCTATAATCAGAGTCTATAGTACCGGGGGTGTTGAGGACTGTAATACCATGCTTCAGAGCCAGACCACTCCGCGGCCTCACCTGACCCTCAAACCCTGGAGGTATCGAAACGATCAGACCGGTTGGGATGAGAGCTATACCCATCGGTGGGATTATAGTCTCCTCATAGATAGCAGCCCTGAGATCCATTCCTGAAGACCCGAGAGTCTGGTATCCAGGTAGATCCAGCCCTTCAGAGTTGGGAAGCCGCTTTACCCTGACGGTTACTTTATCATTGCACACAGGCGAACCCTTTGGATTCAAAAAAATCGAGGCCGTTTTACCGGCCCCCTTTTAAATTACTATACTTAGTTAAGATTACTTATCGAAACGCTTAAATCTCTTGCCTTTATTGGGCCTGGGATCACGCTGATATGCAGGAGCGTCGAGGAGAGCTTTTCTGCTCACCTTGATCCTTCCAAGGTTATCTATACCTACAACTTTGACCTTAAGAACATCGCCCTCTTTGACAACATCTTCCACCTTCTCAACCCTCTTGTGATCCAGGTCAGATATATGGACCAATCCTTCCTTTCCTGGGGCTATTTCCACGAAGGCTCCGAAGCTTGTTATTCTCTTAACCTTACCTTCGTACACATCTCCGACTTCGGGTTCCATGACTATCTGTTCTATGATCTTCAGTGCCTCTTCTCCGGCATTCTGATCAACAGACGATATCATCACGGTACCATCGTCTTCAATTTCAACTTTCGCTCCGGTTTTGTCCTGTATCTCTCGTATTGTCTTGCCGCCCGTACCGATCACCATCCCTATCTGTGAGGGTTTGATTTTCAGGGATATTATCCTTGGAGCATAGCTGGAGAGCTGGTCCCTGGGAGCTGGCAGTGTTTTCTCCATTATATCAAGGATACTATTTCTCGCGATAGCAGACTTCTCCAGGGTCTCCCTTATTATATCACTGCTTATTTTGGGAAGCTTGAGATCCATCTGGATCGCAGTTATACCATCACGTGTCCCAGCTACTTTGAAATCCATATCCCCAAAATGATCTTCGATGCCGGATATATCGGAGAGGACAACCCATCTCTCATCTTCTTTGACCAGTCCCATGGCTATTCCGGCAACTGAAGTTTTTATAGGTACGCCTGCGTCCATAAGTGAAAGGGAACCAGCGCAAACTGTGGCCATCGAGGAAGAGCCATTGGATTCAAGGATATCAGAAACCACTCGTATAGTATAGGGAAAAACTTCCTCGGAAGGGGTAACTGGGTCGAGCGCTTTCTCTGCCAACGAGCCGTGGCCTATCTCCCTCCGTCCCGGCCCCCTTATGGGCTTGACCTCACCGACACTAAACGGAGGGAAATTATAGTCAAGCATAAAACTCTTCCAGGTTTTCACCTCGAGGTCATCGACCATCCTCTCGTCCATCTTAGTCCCAAGGGTAGTAACAGCAAAACTCTGGGTCTGTCCCCTTGTAAAGAGAGCCGAGCCATGAGTCCTTGGAGTTACGCCCACCTCGCACACTATCGGCCTTATATCATCAGCACCCCTGTTGTCTACCCGGGTACCTTCATCAAGTATCCTTCTCCGCATCTCGCGTTTTACCATCTCCATAACCTTAGACTCTACTGCAAATTCCGAGTCCGAGAACTCATCTGAGAGTTCATCCATACAGTGCTTTATAATCCTATCAATTGCCTCATTTCTCAAAAGTTTATCGGTTATGGAAAGAGCCTCAAGAACACTTTCTCTCGATATTTCTTCGACTCGAGAGGACAGCTCAACATCTTCATCAGGAGCATGGAATGGGAGCTTCTCTTTACCACACAGTTCCACAAGCTCATGCTGAAGATCGCAGACCTTCTTCGCCTCTTCATAGCCAAGAGCTATAGCCTCGGCAATTTCGTCATTTGAAACCTCGATCGCCGAACCTTCCACCTGTGTCACCGAGTCCTTTGTTGCGGCAACGACTATATCAAGGGTACTCATGTCAAGATCAGATATCGTAGGGTTGACCACATAAACACCGTCCACCTTACCGATTCTGGCTGCTCCCACAGGAATATCAACCGGTATTGAAGAGGCAAACAAGGCTGATGAGGCACCTATTATACCTAAAATATCAGCAGGGTTCTCCTGATCCGAAGAAAGGACGTTCACTACAATCTGGACCTCATTATAGTACCCTTTAGGGAACAGCGGTCTTATAGGCCGATCTATAAGCCGAGCCGATAGTATCTCAGACTCTCCAGGGCGTCCTTCTCTCTTGAAGAAATTACCAGGGATTTTACCTGCTGCATACATTTTCTCCCTGTACTCTACAGTGAGAGGGAGGAAATCTCCCCGGTTCCCCTCAACAGGATCCTTGGACGCCGCTACAGTCGCCAGCACCATAGTATCACCGTACCTTACGAGGACTGAGCCGCCCGCCTGTTTAGCCATCCTCCCCGACTCTATGGAGAGGATCCTACCAGCTATTTCAGCCTCAACAACATGTATCATATAAATCGTCTCCCTTAGGTTATATTTTATCCCCTCAAGTTGAGCTTGATGACAAGCTCTCTATAACTTTTCGGATCAATGCGCCTCAAATACTTCAAAAACCTTCTCCTTCTTCCTATAAGTTTGAAAAGTCCCCTACGTGAATGGTTATCCTTCTTATGAGTACGAAAGTGTTCAGTTAACCTCTGTATCCTCTCAGTAAGAAGAGCTATCTGAACCTCGGATGATCCAGTGTCAGTCTCAGCTTTTCTAAAATTGCCTATGATTTCCTCTTTTCTCTCTTTCTCAAGCGCCATTGCAACTACCTCCTATCCACCGTTAAAAGGATACTAATGCGTTTTTCCTATCCTTTGCTATCTGCAGTTTCAACGTATCCAGGTCATGGAAAGATATTTCATCTCTCAGACGGGATACAAAATCGGCCTCCAATTCCAATCCATATAGATCCCCTGAAAAATCAATTATATGTACCTCAACATTGCGGGCATTCTCTCCGAAAGTTGGCCTAAAACCGATGTTCATAATTCCAGATAGGGAATTACCATTAACCCTTGCCGTTACAACGTAAACACCATCCTTAGGAAGCAATTTCCTTTTCTCGACCTCCAGGTTAGCTGTGGGGAAACCAAGTGTTCTACCCCTCCCATTCCCCTTTACAACCATACCTCTAAGCGAATACCTTCTCCCCAGAAGCCTGCTGGTCATTTCCATATCCCCCTCCGCCATGGTTTCCCTTACCTTGGTACTGCTTATCACTTCTCCATTGACCGTGAAGGGGGGAATAACCCGGACATTATATCCAAATTCCTCTCCGAAAACCTTAAGTGAATCAACGTTACCGACACCACCTCTCCCGAAAGTGTGGTTGTAACCAGCCCAAATATCCCTTGCATGGACTCCTCTAACTATATATTTGTAAACAAACTCCCGAGGAGAAAGCGACAAAATCTCGCCAAAAGGAATAATTGCCAAGGCTTCGACCCCAAGTTCTCCCAAAATCTCAATTTTCTCTTCAAGAGTTGTTATAAGAAACGGTGGTCCGTCGGGATCCAGGAATTCTCTGGGATGAGGGCTGAAAGTAATTGCCACACCTATCATGTCCTCAGCTTTTGCCGTCTTTGCCATGCCTTCAAGTATGAAACGATGTCCCCAATGTATGCCATCGAAAGCTCCAACGGCCGCTATCGAGCCTCTTTCAAGTTTCTTTTGAAATGATTCATCAAATATATTATCTATTAACCACATATAACCCTCAAGGGCCTTAACTCCCCTTCGGCAGTAACCCCACCAATTCCTATAAATTCTCCCTCGCTATCAGTGACTCTGATCCTATCACACTGAGAGATAGACACACCAACTGATCCCCCATTACAAAAACTTCTGATGTCCGATTGGTCTTCAAGGCTAAGAATAGGGTACCTGCTAAGTGCACTTGAAATATCTATTATATAATCAGAGATCTTGGATCTCTCAACAATTTCTTCCACCTTTCGGATCGACAGTGCATCCCCACACCCAAAAGCTCCAATCTTTGTTCTCCTGAGGTTCGAAATATGAGCTCCACATCCAAGGTCTTCCCCGATGTCCCTGGCAAGGGACCTCACATAGGTCCCTTTAGAACAATATACCCTTATTCTCAAGAAAGGTGCAGAGTAGTCAAGTAGTTCCATATCATAAATTCTGACTTTTCGTGGCCTGAGCTCTACATGTTTCCCGCACCGTGCAAGTTCATAGGAGTGCCTCCCACCCACCTTGATAGCAGAGAAAGCTGGAGGGACCTGATCTAGACTCCCTATAAATCTTTCACACACGCTTTCTATTGCATCTACGCCTATGTCTTTTATATCAAGGATATGGGTAATCTTGCCTTCGGAATCGAAAGTGTCCGTGGAAATCCCGAGACGAATCTCGGCTATATATTCCTTATCCTCGTCCTCCAAAAACCTTGCAATTTTCGTCGCTTTGCCGAGACAAAGGAGTAGAAGACCCGTTGCGATCGGATCAAGAGTCCCTGTGTGGCCGACTTTCCTTACCTTCAGGAGCCTCCTCACCCATGCAACTACATCATGTGAAGTCCATCCTCTTTCTTTGTCTACCAGCAAAACTCCATTGAGATCTGACTTTTTCACACCCACTTAGCGGTTTCTTCTATAACCTTAGAGCGGATTTCCTGCAGGTCACCCTTTATCTTGCATCCCGATGCTTTCCTATGCCCACCTCCCCCAAAC
>CAZTBA010000072.1:0-18432 GCA_964611725.1 uncultured bacterium | reverse complement strand
GGCCAAACCATTTGCGGCCTGGATACCTTTTCTTTTTATCCTCTATCTCGTGATGATATCGATATCGGTCATCCTCAGAAAGCAATGGGTGGACAACGAGAAACTTACCTATCCTATAGTCCAACTCCCGATGAGCATGATCCAGGAGGACAAGAAATCCCTATTTAATCCCTTCTTCAAAAACAAGCTTATGTGGATAGGCTTTTCCATTTCAGCCTTTTTCCTAAACATAAACTTTCTCCATGAGCACTATCACTTCATACCGCAGGTTAACCTTGAACCCGAGATCTGGATCTTCCGGAACACAAATTTTCTCAGGTTCTACATAGATTTTGCACTAATAGGCTTCACCTACTTCATAAACCTCGATGTAGCCTTCAGTCTGTGGTTTTTTAACCTGATCCTGAAGGTACAGAAGGGATACCTTGACATAACAGGCCACACTATGCTGGAAAGGCTTGGGCCGTACAGTCCCGGCAGGTCCCCGATATTTATACATCAGAATATGGGAGCGCTGATAGTTCTTGTAATTATGGGTTTATGGGTGGCAAGAAAACACCTAAGAGATGTGTTTCGAAAGGCCTTCAGCGATGATCCGGAAGTGGATGATTCGGATGAGATATTATCCTACAGGGCTGCTGTGTTAATAATGATAATTGGTTTCATATTTATAATATCCTGGCTGAGGGCCTCCGGTATCCCCTTCTGGGTTATCTTTCCCTTCCTATTCGCTACCTTTGTCCTGTTTATAGGCTTAAGCAGGGTAGTCTCACAGAGCGGCATGGCATTGGTCTCAGGTCCTATAACGCCACAGGCCTTTATTTCATCAGGTTTTGGGACTTCAGCGATGGGACCCGCGATAATGGTACCTCTCGGATATACGTTCACCTGGGTTGGCGAGATCAACTCCTCCATACTCGCTTTCTCCTCAAACGGGCTGAAACTCGTCCAGGAAGTCAAAGCAAGAAAGAGGATCATCTTCTGGGCGCTTATAATCGGGATAGCAGCCAGCATGGGCGGGGCGATCTGGGCGGTCATGAAGACCTCTCATGCCTACGGAGGGCTGAACCTCGCGAGGTTCCAGTTCTGGACAGGGCCGAGGGCACCGTTTGCGGAGTATTCAGTGCCATTTACCCTGGACCCTGAGGGGCCGAGGTGGGACGGATGGATGCATACAGGGATAGGTGCCGGTGTAATGCTATTTCTTATGATCGCTCAGCGGCGCTTTATATGGTGGCCCCTTCATCCGATAGGCTACCCGATAAGCGGCGTGTGGTCGCTTCATAATTACTGGTTCAGCGTGGCGCCCGTATGGCTGATCAAATGGACTATATTGAAATACGGGGGGCCGAGAACCTTCAGGAAATTTAAGCCATTCTTCTTGGGACTTATACTCGGCAACTTTACGACGATAGGGCTGTGGGTGATACTCAGGGCCTTCATAGGGCCACCATCGATAACACCTGTGATCGGATAGGGAACGACCGTAATCCTCGGATCCGGAGTGAAACAACGCGCATGTATTTAGGTGTGATAATCCATAGTTGGGAAACCTGCGTGATCTTAATCCTGGTATATCTCCGAGATGAAACTAGATATCTTTTCCGAAATCTCGCCTATAACATCGAGTCCCGGCACGACCGCATCAGCACCTGCGCCTATGAAGTCGTGCCCCCGGGTGAACCTGTTCGGCACAGCCAACACACATCCTATCCCCGTCTATTTGGCAGCCTCGATCCCTGATGCCGTGTCCTCTATAGCAAGGCAATCCGATGCCGGAATACCAAGTCTCTCGCATGCAGTAGCATAGAACTCCCACTTCTGCATGTATTTCCTATCTCCAACCTCGCAGACTATCGTATCGAAACACTCCTCAGGTATGCCGAATCTGGCGAGATTTGATCTAATATCATCCTCATTATTCCGGCTCACAAGACCTATCTTGAACTTCCCTGTTTCCAGAACTTTCTCCAGGAAATCCCTGGCCGGCTTTATAAGCTTCGCATCGTTTTTCACGAGATCATAGATCTCAAGCCTTCTATAGGAGAACACCTCCCAGGGCGGAATTTTGTATATCGAACCGTACTTTCGGACCAGGTCCAAGAGGAGAGGATAGCTTCTGTCGGAGGAGGCTTCCAGTTTCTCAGCAAGCCTTTTCTTCTCATCCTCAAGTTTGTCCAAGATGCCTTGGTCCGCGAACCTGTCGATTACCTCGCCGCATATAAGTTCCTTCGAGCCTCCCACAAGCCTGAGGTGGAAGTCGAAATAGCTTTCCCAGTCATCCTCAATTCCGAATATGTCTTTGAGGGTTTTATGATAGGAGGCTATCTTGAGCCCCTCCGTGTCAACTAAAACTCCGTCGAAATCGAAGATAATCGCTTTTGCCATACTCAGTCTCCAGAAAAATCTATCATTGTATCATATGTTCCTTAAATTTCCATGTTTTTAAGGTAACAAAGAGGTATGTGAAAATCAAAAGCTTTTTCCGTATTGTGCGCGCCTGTTTCAAAAATAGTTTGTGATCTGTTTCGAAATTCTATATAGTTGAAATGCAACAGCGTTATTCCCGTTGAAAGAGAAACATCCTTCGAACGACCGAAGTCTGCGAATTCTGGCAAACCTATATGGTCTCCGCCATATTTGCCCTAACTCAGGAGGGTTCCATCACCCTGCAGGTGATGAGCCATGTGGAGTAGCAATCGGCCAACATAGCTCCGAAGAAAATCATTAGAGCCTATTAATAAAAAGGGGTAAAATGGATCCTGTATATACCTTAATCGTGGTGAATCTGATTGCTGGTTTTGGTTTTGCTATCCCTCTTCTCGGGTTACTCGGCAAGGGGTACAAAAATCCAATAAGAAATTTTCGCTGCTTTGCGATTCTTATCGGCATATACTTTATTGAGAGCGTTGCTATCGCGATGGGGATGGGAATACCGGTATTTAGCGTAGGACTGGCTTTCGCATGGGGTATCGTATTCGGTTCGTGGCTTCGCCGGACCCATATATCAACACGTGGGATTCTGAAAGGATCATTTCTTCTGTCTCTCTACTCAAGTCTGCCAGCAGTTTCTTTCGTCATTATTCCCCTATCATGTTGGATCAATGGGTGGAACGTCTTGAGTGTGGTGGAGGGAGCCCGTTTCGGTATTCCCGAATTCCCGTGGCCGCTGGGTACCATACTGGGCTTCTATGGATTCTGTGCGATAGGCGCTGTTGTGCTAAAAACGGTAATCACAACAGGCGAAGTTAGTTTGCTCATTCATCTTCGAGAGAAATCTGCAGTCAACAGTTCTTAAGTAGGTTGGTGGCGGACGCCCAGTAACACCGGATCCTCGGCTTTATTCCTTATTGGAAGATTCCCTACAGAAAAGCTGCCCAAAAGATAGTTCATACCGTTCAGCACAGCTCTCTACACGGTACGGGCGAGCCGGATGAGATTCTTCATCTGGACCGAAACAGCAGACGCAAAAAATCTTGACAATATGAGCAATTATCTTAAATTATATGTGCAGCTGATTGAACTCCTTTAGAAATTTCGCTTATTTCTCAAGGTGGTGATGCAAATTCAGAGTTGCAGCCCGTTAACTATTCTAATCTACATGAGGAATTGTTAATGGGCTTTTTTTCTGGTTTATCCCTGTCTTCGGTAATGGAAAAAGGAAGTAATGAAGCCGAGGTAATAGAAATGACTCGTATACCGACTTTATTATCTCAAATCGTGCTGATACTTGCTATTCTAACTTTCACTGGTTGTTGGAATCCGTTTGTTTCAGATAAGGAAGCGCCAGATTCAGATATAATGGAGCTTCCGGAGCCCACAACGCCGGATAAACTTTTCGAGATCTTCGATTACGCTATGGATCATGGAGACATAGACAGATATGAACAGGTATTGGATAACGATTATTGGCATGTAAATCCAGGGACTGCGGGCGAGCTCGGTACTGTTTGGGGGAAAAGTGAGGATGTAAGAAATATGGGGGATATTTTCGAGAGCTTCGTTTCTTTCGAATTCAACTATGAGAGAAAACGGCAATGTACCGAGTACGGCTCCAATATGAACCCTCCTGACGGATCGCCGATATCAGAAGAACATCCTGATGAAAATTGGGAGGTTTTCATGGGATCTTCTACCCACCTACTGTTGGATGAAAAGGGTGACGGCCTTTTTACGAAGGGTGATCTTGAGATTAAGCTCAGAGAAGTGGAATGTGAGGGAAAAATAGAGTGGAGGATAATTCGTTGGATAGATTATCCAAGTATCTGATTGAGGATTGATCATAAATCCCAAGATTTTGATATTATGGAATTTACATCCAAGATCTGTCCTGGGGCTATTTGAAAAGTGTCCCTACGAATATACCCAGCATTTATACCAGTTTTCTAATTGGCGAGTGTATAAACCGGGTTGGTAAAATAGCTATAGGCCCTCAAAGTGAGAACTTATGAACCCCCTCATTCGGAAACTGGCATTAGCTATTGTATTCTCAGTAGCTTATAATAGTTGTGGTGCGGAGATATTGCGGGAAACACTCGGATGGTGGATTGCTAACAACGAGGTTTTCGAGCTTAGGGTATCCAAGAGAACAGCAGAAATAAGGTCTGCAAAGCTCATTGGAAGTGATGTCGAGTTGAAAGCTGAGCTTTCCGCCCACAGTCTATTCTATCCAGAATTCGAGTACCAGTATCATCCAGACAGTTGGGGAGGCGGCTTCAGCCCTTATTACAATGGCATAGTCAGAATATCCGTCCCGTATAATTCCGATGAATGTGCGATCATGAAAGTTTCTTACTTTACTGGTTTCATAGATATATTCTGGGATTACAAGTTCCTCAAAGGTAAACCTTATTTCGTCGTTACAACCGAGAGAGTGGTAAAGCAAAGCCTATTGTACAACAATGCCCAGCAGTGTGCTATGTTTACTACAGAAATGGACGATAGCTACATCGTAACCTATGAGAATAACTTCGTGCAGACTATGGACAATGGATGTCCGACATCGATATATGATAGGGCACCCTCTACAAGCCAGCACAGTATGTTTACAGCTATCGATAGCGGGCTTGGGAAGAGATTTCCGGGCATCGCATGGTACGACAGAGACCACGATATTACAGTAGGAGTTATAGTTACAGATGTCTCACCGAACCAGAGAAAAACTATCTCCTACCACGGCGGTGCAAGAAATGTGGGAGAAGGCTACTGTGAAGCCCAGTGGAATCTGTTCGGCAAAGCGGATGACGAGTCCATATATCTGAAAAAAGGTACCAGGTATGGGATGGAGATGTATTACTATCTGAACTATGGAGACGCAGAGACATTTGATCAATTCAACCGATACCTGTTTAACGAAAGACATTATGATGTTCCCAGGATCGAGCATTACTACGCTGTAAACTGGGGAGGTCGTGCCTCTGCTAGCCCATTGTACGTCTGGAGCTTCCCTCAAGCAAGCAATGATTGGATCTGCACTACGGAGCTTTTTCGACATCGGGCTATAGCCATCCCGTCTTCTCAGAATGGAATGCGTAACTGCCATGTCATCGATCTCTACGTCAAAGCGAAGAATAACGAAGGCACTATTGAGCTAACTTCTACCGATCCCAGTCATCAGATCGGGGCTACAACGGAGGATCATGGAAACTATATGATCGGTAATATGAGTTGGTCTTCCGAGAATTTAGTTCATACTCTTTCCTATAAAATGTTCGAAGATAGCGATAGGCTTATCGTAAGCGGATCGGTGCAGTTAGACAGTGAGGTAAATCTCAGTGGCATCTTTGTGGAGTTGGCATACTCCCCTAGAGTAACCGAGGCCAAATGTATTGACGATTACACCTGGGATATCCGCTGTGATGACAGTGTATATGGAACCATCGGCATTACCATCTATGACCCTGAGGGAGTTGAGAGAATCGAGGATACTGGGAAATCGTTGAAGCTTCACGTAATGGAAAACCAGAACGATCAAATCCATACTCCGAAGGAAAGCTGGCGCTATAGTTTCCATCTCTTTCCTCATACAGGTCACAAAATAGAGGAGAAGGGAAGTATCCCGCTACTTCATAGTATGCCAACCGAGCATTATCGGATGTATCACAAAACTCTGGTCGGCCATGAAACCTCTGATAGGTTTGGGATTGAGCCGAACCGAAATGTTTTCGTTTTCGATACTATTCTTGAACCAGACACAGGAACAATTGTTGGGGTTAAGATGTATGCTGAAGAAGGGGTGTATCCAATTCGATTCTTCATAGGAGAAGGAGATGTGGGTAGCATCAGGCAGAACGGATTTATGCTTCCCGAAAGGAACTGGAGATATGATGAGGCAAGCAAGGTTCTGACAATAGATTCGGACTGGCGTGGACCAACTTTTCTGGAGATGTTTTCGCCGGAATCAGCGATTTTGGATTCTGTATGTTCGAAATCCTCCAAACTCTGTCTCGGTTACAGTTTCCCTAATCCTTTCAGAACCACGATTATTATTCCTCTCTTGGCGCCGAAACAGAGCAGCGTAAGAATTTGCGTCTACGATGTAATGGGGAGGTTAGTAAAGGAGTTTCTGAACAGCGAGGTGGAAGCTGGGACGAACGTGATCCCATGGGATGGCAGGGGGGACAATGGGGAAAAGGTGGGAAGCGGAGTCTATTTTTATAATATAAGTTCTCAATGGGGATCTATCACAGGAAAAATGGTTCGTCTTCAGTAGTATCATATGCCCGTACGAGAGGAATAGGTTGCAGGTTCGGCAGTGGGTTTTAGTTGCTGAAATTATTGTCTTCAGTACAGTATGCTATTCTTCCTGACAATATGGATAATGTTACTTTCGAAAAAATGAAGCGGAAACAATCAAGCTCCTATTAGAATTATCCCGGCGAAATAGTAGTTTTCGAGGGTAACATTGTACATAAAACCTCCCACAGGGTCGAGCCCTGTGGGAGGTTGAATGGCATCAACAAGCTGCAAGGAGCGGCCAGTCGGTCGCCCTATTTTAGTCAATTCAGGTTACAGGTTGGACAGGAAGTAGGATAATTAAGGTTACATGAACCATCAGAGCAGACCGAGGAAGATCCTCCCTCCGAAACTGCAAAAGTAGAAAGAGCCTTTTTTAGATCTTTCCCTCCACACTTCGGACAGGATTTATCCTGGTCAGATGACCTGACAAGTATCTCGAACTTTTCCCCACATGAGCCACACATATACTCGAATATCGGCATGTATCTGCCCTCCTTTATATTTCTGAATCTATACTCACTTTCCCCACCCAAATGAAACCAGAATCCCGAGTACAGCACCGTAAATCGTACTGATATAAGGGTTACTTGTCAATGGGCAGGCTCCGGTTCTACATCCGACGAATCTATAGTATAGGAACCCCAGAGCAGCTCCCACGATACCACCCGCTATAACACGTAACATCATCCCTCCGTACCCTTAAGGCCCGAATCTCTGCTACAACCACGAATACAATTGAGCACTTCGGACACAAAGTCGCTCGCGATCGAGTAATAAACACTCGTCCCATACCTTCTGGCTCTCAGCACTCCCCGGTCCCTCATAAGGCCAAGGTGTTGGGAAATTATGGCCTGAGGCTCGCCCACCGCAAATTGTATCTCTTTGACAGGTAGCTCTCCATTCCCAAGCACTTCCAGTATCCTGAGTCTCAGGGGATGGGAGACCGCTTTGAGTATCCTTGCTGCCTGCTGCAGTGTCTCGATCTCTATATCAGTCCTTATACCACCATAGGAAATCACAATTGCCCCTTATATAGAATAATTACTATATATAATTTCAAATATAAATATAACCGATCTAAATTGCGACGTCAAGTCAAATCTGCCCGATGGCCTCAATCTATTTCTTAAGCTTCCATTCCTTCTCGCCCACAAGGGCTTCCTTCAGGTTATGCCTTATAAGCATATCGGCTGTCTCATCGGGAGAGAGCCTCGTCCCAGGTCTCCTCCTCGAATTTGCCAGCCTGTAGAGGGTAAGAGCGACGAATGCGCTCGAATCGTTCAGGTATTTTTCAGGGACCTTATCCAGTGTATCCGCCCATGTATGCACATACCTCGACATATCTCCCTCGAACTGGGTGGCTACTGCCATCGTAGGAACCCCTTCCAGCATGAACGGCTGGTGGTCGCTATGGAGGGTCGGGCGCTCCGACACATCCCCAGAGATCCCAAGGCTTTGGAGTTCAGAGGCCAGTTTCGTGAGCACAGGCTTTGTTTCAGGATGTCCGTGGGTCATGTAGCTTTGAGGGGAGCCGACTATATCGAGATTGAGAAGCATCGCTATGCTGTCGAGATCATCTCTATGGCCTTCGACATAGGCTTTGGAGCCACATAAACCTATCTCCTCGCCCATGAAGAGTATGAACCTGAGAGTCCTTCTCATTCTTCCGGCCAGCTTCCTGAGAACCCTGGCCGATTCGAGGAGAACAGCCGAACCGCTCCCATTGTCGATTGCGCCACTTGCTATATCCCACGAATCGAGGTGTGCACAGACCACAATAACTTCCTCTGCCCTTTCGCTCCCACTGATCTCACCGATGATATTGGCAGCCTCCGCATCCTCCATCGAGTTGGACATCCTGATTCTCATCCTCACCTTTCTGCCATTTCCGATGGAACGCCTTATCCATTCTCCATCCTCGTTGGATATTCCTATCCCCGGAACCGGTGAGATCACCCCATGACGGCAGGTTCCCGTAGCAGGTATACCGCCCTGGTATCCCGACATGAAAACCATACCCACAGCACCATATTCTATGCACAACTCCATCTTCTCAGCGCGGTGAACCCTCCTCTTCCCTTCCGGAGCGCCATCGCTCATAAGTGCGAGCTTAGCTGCAATGTTCTTCCTGCCGATTTCCTTGAACTCATCAGGATGTCCATAGCCAACATCTATCATTTCGGCGTCGATTCCGGCGGGTTCCGTGGAGCATGAATTGCCGAGGGAAAGCGCTACCAGTCTTCCCTCACGAGGCTCTAAAACCACCACATCTATAGGGCCGCGTTTCCAACTCTTGATGCCAAAAGGCTCACGATGAACGTTATCGAGTCCCCACCTCACGAAACATTCTTCAGCGAAGTCCTGAGCCAAGTTCCCGCTTTCAACCCCTGAGGACCTCCCACCTATCTCGTCGCAGAGAACCCTCATGCTTTCGGATATGCTCCCATTTGTAAATATATCTCCTATGATGCGAGCTTGCAGGTTCGACCTTGCCACGATTAACCTCCGGATGTGATGCTATTCCCTGTAATACACCAAAGGGTTTCCATATTCCTCTTATAGTGGCAGGCTGGAAGCCTGCCATTACACTGATACGGACCTTCACATATCATATTCACCAGACCTCTGTTCGATAGTTGGGGCAAAAATATCGATTCCCACACCATCGGTAACGTAGACATAACCGAGGCTATCGACAGCAGCGCAAAGAGGCCCAAATTTACGGCCATTTTTGCCGTTAATCTCCCAGCTCGTGATAAATATCCCGTTACTGTTATACTTTCTTATATGGGACCTCTCACCGTATTCGTTCCTTGCCATGAGGTAGACATCACCCCACCTGTCAGTGCACATTGCATGGCATTTTCTATCGGACTCAGCGAAGGCGAAGAGTAGCTCTCCCTCACCTGTGAACTTCTGGCACCTTCCGTTATACTCAGCCACGAAGACATCCCCGTTCGGGTCCACCCCGAGCCCGTGTGCCGCACTGAACTGTCCGAGATCGCCACCCTGGCTTCCCCATTCCAAGAGGTAATTGCCGTCGAGATCGTAGGCCGTGACACGGCTGTTATCAACATCCACCACATAGAGGCGACCGAATTTGTCGAGGTCGATAGCATGCGGTCTTATGAGATCCCCCTTCCCGGAGCCCTTCTTCCCCCAGACTCCCATAAGCCTTCCCGAGTTGTCGAACTTCTGTATGCGGCTATTTGTACCATCGGTGATGTAGATGTTTCCGTCAGCATCGACTTTTGCATCACGAGGGCCCTGAAAGAAACCAGGTCCGGTGCCACGCCCCAATCCGATCTCTCCGAGGAAGTCTCCGTCCGTGCTGAAGCGGTAGACACGGTAGAGCGTGGCATCCGTAATGATCAAACTCCCATCCCTATCGATGCATATGCCATGTGGCTCGGTAAGTTCACCCGGCCCATCACCCTCCCTCTCCCATCTCTTAAGGAGTTTATATGTCGGATCATGCCTCCCGACGATAACAGTAGACCAGAGTTGTCGATTTTTACTTCCATTTATCTTGGCTCCGATATGGATCTCGTTAGGAACGGGGATATCTTGCGGAGCTTCGTAGATACCATTGCTTATCGTCCCGAAAGCCTCATTTCCACCAGGGATATCATTGACCGACCAGGCGATATCAGAGAGGGTTTTCCCCGCATAATTTACCGTAAACCTTACTTCCTCCCCGGGGAGTATCCTTGCCAAGGCCGGCGATATAGCTGGCCTTTCTTCAGCAATCTTGCCATCAATGTTCATCATTCCCTCAACCATAAATTCCCCTTCCGGTTTCCCGGTTACTTTACAGTCTTTGCCTGAAGCTACAGATCCACCAAAGTATAAAAGCAGGATAGATAGAGAAAACCTGACAGGCCTCAGCATACTTGTTCCCTGCTAATTCAACTGTGAGATCAAAGGTAAAATTTGAGAGACTATATTTAAGACATGGACGCCGGATGCCGTCACGAAAAGGCGAGATTAAATGATCCGAAAGGCCTCCGTTTATCCATAAAACAAGGGCCTTTTGCTAACCAGTTCGGGCAATGGCAATGGCCGGGAGGGCATTCCCTCTGTCTTTTTGCGGACCAACCCTATGAAATCATCAACTCCCATTTCTTTCTGACTTCTATCTTCACGTATTCTCACATTAAGCCGACCAGAGGTTTTTTCCTTATCACCGACGACGAGAATGTAAGGAATCCATTCCTTCTCACCGTTCCGAATCTTCTTGCCCACAGTATCATCACGATCATCTATGTCCGCACGGATGCCCTGACCCGAGATAGTGTTGCAGAGTTCCGTGGCAAATGAAAGATGATCATCGGAAACAGGGATGATTCTGACCTGTGTTGGTGCCAGCCAGAGGGGGAACATCGGAGGAACGCCCCTCGTTTCATCAATAGCGATATTCTCCAGAATCGCGCAAAGTGTTCTCTCAATACTCCCGAAGCTCGAGGCGTGAATAATAACAGGGCATGGATGTTTTCGGCTTTCCTCATCAACATAGCCAATATCGAACCGCTCGCCATCTTTCACATCCCACTGCACAGTGCTCACCTGGATATTGGACTTATCCTCGGTAATGAACTGGTATTCGTTCTTCACAGCATAGTAGTGGCTCATCTCAGGCATGAGCTTGAAAAATGCCGGAACCTTCATCCTTTTACCAATGCTGATAAGCCACTCCCTGTTCTCTTCGAAGAAATCTACAGTGCCTTCCCAACCGAGGACCCAACGACCCTTGGCAATAATGTCATTCATAAGCTCAGCGAACTTGAAACACAGGATCTCAAACTCCTGATGGGCTTCGCCCATAGTGCCACAAGCCGCGTGCATGTCCGTCATCACAAAGTTTCGCACACGCTTCAGGCCGCTCACCTCCCCCTCTTGCTCATTGCGGAAGCAGTTGGCCTCCTCATAGACTTTCAGAGGCGACTGTTTATAGCTGAATTGAACGTTCTGCATAAAAGGAAAGGCGAGTGGGTCGGAAGCATAACGGAGATAGCAGATACCCCTTCCTCCATCTACCTGGTAATCCCGCTCGTGAAATTCTCCCATCAATTCACCGACGACATTGTGATCTCCCCGGATCACTATGGGGTTCTTCATTTCGATAGCTCCCCACTCATGGGCCAGTCTCGAAGCATAATCAAGTATGAGCTTTTGGATCAATACCCCTTTGGGGTACCATTTGTAATGTCCTTTCTCGGAAACGTCACAATAATCCAGGAGTTCATGCCTTTGCATGTAGGAGATGTGTTTGGGAGGCCCTTCTGTAACTACACCTTTCGTCAGCTCGTTGGAAACGAACTGCTTCAGCAGACTATATACAGGCTGTTTGTTCGAAAATATCGGACACTCTGAAAAGCTATCTGAGGTTACGTCGAATGTATTACCCTCCAAATCAACTATGACGAAACGTGTAAATTCGCTCCCCTTCCTTTCGACTTTCTCCTCTCGTGGTGTTTCTACTTCTCCACCGGGAGCATACCTCCCGCTCCATTCCGAAAGGGGATGTCCAAGACAGGCAATTTCGAATGCCTTATACCATCCAAACGGCGCATGAATCACCTCGAGCGATTCCGCCAGGCGTGACTCTACTTCACTCAGAACTTTTAGAGCAATTCGTGGGGCGCTGGGGCTTTCGGTAAGATGGACATACGGGTAGACGATAACCGTCTTCACATTGAGCTGCTCGGCCCTTTTTAGTGTATCAGCAGCCAACTGGGCAGCTACGGAAACAGGTGAACTTGCATCTTCCTTTTCCACCGAGATAAAGATAACCAGACATTCCTTATCAACATCAACTTTGCCGGGATGTGGAATGGGTTCGGCTGCTTCTGTCGCCTTTTCTTTGCCCTCGAATCGAAAGTACTGTGTATGTATACCTAAGGTCCTCAAACTAACACCTCCTTGTACTCAGAAATAGCGCAGAATGTCCATATTGCCGGGCTAAAGTATGTCCAGCATATTGCAGGAACTGGGCCTTTGTCTACAGGCCAGTCTAACAGAGTTTGAAGGTAAGAAGACTTACCGACCTTGCCGGTGCTATGTAGGTCGACTTTTCCCCGAGGGACTCGATTGAGCCGCTGGAGGGCTTCACTTCCTCATCCTTCCCGAAATCGTTGTGTAATCTCACGTCTCCTGCTGTAAGCACATTCACTTCGCAACTGACAGGCTTGACGTTACACCTAAGCTCGATCTCTATTTCAAGACTGGATTTCGGATCACGGTTTACAACGCTCACTACAAGCTCCCCGGAATCACAGTTGAGCGAAGCCGATGCATTCACGGCACTGATGCCGCTGTACATTTCAGGTGAATCGACCTCAAAGGAAAGCGCATCGTTCCCCATATGGGCCTTGTAGAGATCGAATACGTAATACGTCGGTGTAAGGACAGTCTCATCTCCCTTCGTCAGTGCGATCGACTGGAGGACATTAACCGTCTGGGCGATATTTGCCATAACAACCCTGTTACAGTATCTATTGAAGAGGTTGAAAATCGATGCGGCGAAGAGGGCATCTCTGAGGGTATTCTGCTGATAGAGTCCGTTCTCTGTACGGGCCTCTGGGTGCCACATACCCCATTCATCCACTATTATACCGATCTCCTTTTTCCCTCCTGCGAAGAAGTCTATGACATCAGAGGCACGGCATATCTGACGTTCGAGATCGTCTACTCCCAGGAAAATCTTGAAATAGTCTTCATCGGAAAAATCGATCTCCGTACCCCGGGAGAAATATTTATGGATGGAGAGGTGATCCACGAGATTGATACAATCCTTAAGTGATTCCATCAACCTGAGGTTCCAGTCCTCGGATGTATGTCCACAGGCCACAAGCTCGATCGACGGATCGAGTCTCTTCAGGTAGACTGAGAACCTCCTGTATTCTACAGCGTATGACTCAGGATCGAACGCGCCGCCGCAACCCCAGTTCTCGTTACCGACACCCCAGTACTTCACACCCCAGGGTGACTTGCGGCCATTTTTGGCCCGTAATTTCGAATAATGGGAATTCCCACCGTAGTTGCAGTACTCCAGCCATGAAGCTGCCTCGCCAGGGCTTCCCGAGCCGACGTTCAAACATATATATGGTTCGCTTCCGACCTTCGAGCAGAACCTGAGGAATTCGTCCGTGCCAAACTCGTTCGACTCTTGCTGCAGCCACCATATGTTAACACGCCTCGGGCGGCTACGGCGGGGGCCGATGCCATCCTCCCAGTGATAGAAATCGCCGAAGCATCCTCCGGGCCACCGTATGACAGGTGCTTTTATTCTCCTCAATGCTTCGAGCACATCCTTCCTATAACCCTCGATGTTCGGAATCTTTGAGCCCTCGCCGACCCATATACCGTTGTATATGCATCTCCCGAGGTGCTCAGCGAAATGCCCATATATGTTCGGATTTATCCTCCCGATGACCTCATCCGTCCTTACCACCAGTTTTGCATGATTGTTCATATCTCCTCCCGAACTGTCAGAGTATGCCGTTCCAGAGAACCTTCCATGTCCCGATGTCGCTCGGATCCGATATCCTTACGATCATAGCACCCATAACGTGTCCATCCTCGTAAACCATAAGCGCGATCCTGTCATCTACAAAGGTAACGTTTTCCTCTGACCATATCCCCCAGCTTCCCCCAAAGGTCGGTTTCTGTGAGATAAGCTTGTTGATGTCCGGGTTCCCGACAATGCTTTTCAGGGCAGCTTCTTGCCTTGCTGAGAGTTTTCTGTTTGGCTTGGCTTTCTGAGAAATGGTTTCGGAAGGCTTTGTTTTCAGGGATAGTTTCTTCAGTTCCTCCCTGCTTTCATTGAGGGCCTCTGACATCAGCCAGATCGTGAGGGAAAGGATGGCGATGATTAATATGAGTATTAATATGATGATCGGGGATCTGCTTTTCTTCTTCCTCTTGGCCATTTCATAGCCTCAAATTCGAGTTTACGATGATGGGAAAAGATAAAATGAGATAAGAGCCTGACAGAATCCTAAGTATCCAATAGCCCAATAACTTAATGACTCAGTGAATCAATGACTCAAAACAGCAAACATACAATTTTCACTTTCGACTTTCAGCTTTTCACTTTAAAGTTTCCCCAGGGGCATTATCGCGAGCGGATCCTCATCTATTTTCAAAAGCCCTTTAACCCTGTCATCGTAAAACGCACCTATTATGACAGTTCCAAGCCTGAGTGCCTCAGCCTGGAGGTAGACGTTCTGGGCTATATGGCCAACCTCGATGTGGACGTACCTGATGCCCCGGTCCCCGTACTTCCGGGTCGTCCTGCCGTAATCCGCCGCTATAACAAGGTTGGCTGCGGCTCTCCTTACAGAATCCTGGCCAAGCGCAGCCTCTGAAAGTTCACGGTTTATATCGCCCCTGGAGATTACCTGGAGGGAATTCTCTGCTGGGATATAGCGGTAGGCTCCAGGTGAGATCCCTTCGACGCTCGAAGCGACAAGATAGATCTCCATAGGATATGTTGCACCGGCGGACGGCGCCGCCCTGAGGCCGTGTGGAGATGTAATACCCTGTGCAGACCAAAGTATCTGGGACACGTCCTGGAATGTAAGGATTTTATCTGAGTATGCTCTTACGGACCTTCTATTTGAGATGGCCTCCTCGACAGAAACTGCCCCTTTCTTCTTCGGGGAGGCAAGCTTTATGAAATCACCGGGATTCTCCGGTTCTTGCGATGGATTTTCACCGCAGGCATATGTAAATACAGTAGTCAGAAGCGCCGTGACGAACGTCTTAAATATTTTCCCTCGGAACATATCATCTCAACTCCCCCAAGTTTGAAATCTACTGCTACTTCAAGTTCAGACACATGGATAACTGGAGCCAAGTCTTCTTACCGGTCGCTCCGTATTTTCTCCGTATGGTACGGGTAATCCTATTCCGATTTTATCACCCTAAGCACATCGTCAGGGTTATCTGCATCCCTCAAATGTTTCAGAACTCTACTATTCTGTGCAAGCTTTGATATCTCGGCAAGAAGTCTGACATGGGGGCCAGAGGCTTCCTCTGGGGCAATTATCATGAAGAATATATGGGATAACTCATTATCCGCTGACTCGAAGTCTATACCCTCCTTAGAGATACCTAGTGAGGCTACCATCTCACTTACAGCGGCAGTCTTTGCATGTGGGACGGCGACACCCTTCTCAAGTCCAGTGCTGTAAAGCTTTTCCCTTTCAAGCACTGCATCGAGGAGTTTTTCCTCGTCGAGGCGTCTACCAGTGGCAACTATTATCTCTATTAGTTCCTCTATGACCTCGGACTTCGTCCTGCTTTCGAGAGGGACTTTTATAAGTTCCTCTGTAAGGATATCTGCTAAGCTCATATCTCTTTCCCCCATATCTATAGACTCAGAGACTCGTAAAGCCTCTCGATCTTCTCATCACCCTTCACCACAAGTACGGGGCACTTGGCCCCTCTGAAAATTCTCTCTCCTTCGTCGTAAAAGGCATCGCTTCTGCTTACAGGCTCTTCAAGTTCTCCCATAATTATCAGGTCAGCCTCGATCTCGTCGGCTTTGCTTACCACCTCTTCATGGACAACACCTTTGAGCAAAACCCCTGAGATTCCAACTCCCTTGTCCCTTGCCAATTCGCTAACATAGTTGAGATATCTCCTCCCATCTTCCTCAAAATCCCTCTCGTAATCAAGCTCCTCCGTCTTCACAAATATCCTTACTTTAACCAAGTCCTCAAGCACGCTCAGGTTCACGACATATACGGCCGTTATATCACTTCCGTAAAATTTGGCCAAAGTTATGGCATACTGAGCGGCTGTGATGCAGGAATCAGATCCATCCAGGTAAAGAAGGATTTTCTTCAACGGGTTATCGCTCATCCTGCCTCGCCCCCTCTTTTATTTCCAAGCCTCTCTTTTACAAGCTTCATAGTCGCGAAACTTTCCCTCTCCAACTCATCCAGGGTATTCCCTATATACTTTATGGTCTCTTCGTAGTCTGGTATCGCTATCTTCTCGAGCGCATTGACCCTGCGAATAGTCTTGTTGACTTCCCTCGCGAGCCTCATAAGGGATATCCGCATCTCGGCAAGCCTGCCCACAAGTTTCAGCAGCTCTTTGAACTTCGAAACAGCATCGTCCATCCAGAAGCTGGTATCTCCAGGGCTATAATAGGGGGGATAGTCCTCATAATCGATTCTCACTACCGGCAAGCCAACACCCATAACGCGCCTCTCGGACAGAGATATTTCGGACTTCATATTTACTGCAATCGCATGATGTGATACGGACTTTCTTCCCATCTCCATAACAGCCTTCTCCAAGGAGCTGTATGCATCTGCGAGTTTCTCCTCTACATCCCTCTGGGCATCGGCGGTCCTGTCCATAAGGCTCATAAGCTCAACAACGAGTATCTGCCTCTTTTGTTCGAGGAGTTCGTAGCCTTCCGTTGCGAACCGGAGTTCTCTTCTGAGCTTCAGGAGATTTGTTTTAGTAGGTGGAATCTCGTAATTTGGCATTCCCTCTCACTCCTTGCCATAATACTTCGTTATCTCCTCTTCGCTTATCCTGTAAAGCTCTTCCTTTGGAAGCACAGAGAGGACTTTCCAACCGATATCGAGGGTTTGTTCTATAGAGCGATCCTCGCCTTCTTTCTGGCTCAGGAATTTAGTTTCAAAGGCCGTCCCGAACTCGAGGTATGTGTGATCAAGAGGTATAAGTTCCTCCTCGCCGATCACGGAGGCGAGCGCTCTGACATCCTTGACATGGGAGTACGCTGCAAAGAGTTGGCTTGCGAGGTGGGCGTGGTCCTCTCTCGTCATACCCTCGCCGATACCATCCTTCATAAGCCTCGAGAGCGAAGGGAGCCCAGCTATAGGCGGATATATCCCCCTCTGGTAGAGCTCGCGCTCAAGCACTATCTGGCCTTCAGTTATGTATCCCGAGAGGTCAGGAACCGGGTGTGATATATCGTCATTTGGCATCGTAAGTATGGGCATTTGAGTTATAGACCCTTTCTCTCCTTTAAACATTCCGGCCCTCTCGTAGATGCTTGCCAGGTCGCTGTAGAGGTATCCCGGATAGCCCTTGCGGCTTGGGATCTCACCTCTCGCTGTGGATATCTCCCTGAGGGATTCGCAGTAATTCGTCATATCCGTAAGTACGACAAGCACATGCATCTCCTCACTGAAAGCCAAATACTCGGCCATTGTGAGCGCCGTCTTCGGGGTTATGAGTCTCTCAACGGAAGGATCATCCGCAAGGCTGAGAAACAGGACGACCTTCTCCATAACTCCAGCCTGTTCGAAGTTCCTCATAAAATAGCGGGCATCATCGTGCTTTATCCCCATAGCAGCGAACACCACGGCGAACCCGGTCTCTTCGCCTACTATTTTGGCCTGGCGCACTATCTGTGCTGCTATGGCATTGTGTGGGAGCCCGCTTCCGGAAAATATCGGAAGCTTCTGTCCTCTCACCAACGTGTTCATTCCATCTATGGCTGATATTCCAGTTTGGATAAATTTCGTCGGGTAATCGCGCGCGGTCGGGTTCATCGGAAGGCCGTTCACATCCCAACTCTCGTCCGCTATCGGATCAGGTCCACCATCTATAGGTCTCCCAAGACCATCGAACGCCCTCCCAAGCATCTCACCCGATACCGGGAGTCTCAGCGGCTCCCCTCTGAACTTCACCCTCGTATCCGGG
>CAZTBA010000071.1:2049-18439 GCA_964611725.1 uncultured bacterium | reverse complement strand
CCATCGAGATATATCTCGACGATGGAAACCTTTTCAATAACGATGAGCTAAGAGCGATGCCCGGATGGGCATTTGCCGACCCGGATAATCCGGACTCAACGACCAGCGGAGCCTACGAACACGGTAATTTCCACAGGTTAGACCCCGAGACCGATTATTTCGTCGATAGAGCGCTCGGCTACATAATAGTTGATATCCTGCTCTCAGATAACCAGATCCTTGCCACAGTCTATAAGACGGCCTCCGGTGGGGTTTTCGGGGATGATAGCTATGATCCATCCGATCCGAAAGATGAAGTGGAACTGAAGCTTGTAAAGCCGAGGAACCCGCGTCCGGGCTATCCAAGCTGGGAACTCATCTGGAAAAATGTTTATTTTCTCGGCAGCCGGCGGATAAATCCGGATGGATTCGAACTCAAGATATTCAAGGAACTCCCAGGCTCGAACCCTATAGAAGAGGAGAACGGTGTAAGCTATCTGCAGATACTGGGACTCGACGAGGACAGAGACGACGAGGTCGATTTCGAATTTGTCGATCTGGAAAGGGGAGAACTCATATTCCCGGACCTTAAACCCTTTATTTCGAAATCGCTTTCCGATACCTTAGGTATCATATATAGCTCCAACGATGAGAGATCCCAAAGGGAAGCAAGCAAGTATTACATAGAAGCAACATACAGGAACAGGCAGGCCAAGATAAGGCTCGGGACTCCCAACATACTTGAAGGGACCGAGGTTGTGACCCTCGATGGAGCAAGACTTACCAGGAATAACGATTACACGATAAATTACGATTTCGGCGAAGTAACCCTCCTTACCGATAAAGCACTCGATCCTAACGCTGATCTCAGCATAAAATATGACTATGCCCCGTTTTTTATGGCTCAACAGAAGACCCTCCTTGGATTGAGAGGGGAATACAAGTTCTGGGAGCGCTCCTCGATCGGGACTTCGATACTTTTCAGTGGAGAACGTGCCGTAGAGACACGCGTTCAGCTTGGACAGGAGCCATCCAAGACCATGCTCTGGGATCTCGACGCAAACTTCCGTTTTGAGCCGAGAGCACTTACTACCGCTGTAGATTATCTACCACTTATACAGACCGACGAGCCTTCCAGAGTCGAGATCTCGGCTGAGATCGCGCAGAGTATCCCCAATCCGAACACCAAAAGCGTGGCATATGTGGACGATTTCGAAGGTGTTAAGGAATACGTGGATATAGGTACACAGAGGGTTATATGGACGAGAGGCAGCGCTCCCACCGAGGAGGAGAATAGGGGTAAGCTTATCTGGTACAATCCCTTCGACAGGATACCTGTGAAGGACATATGGGAGAACAAGGAAACAACAGCCCAGGAAAGTGGGATATACATATTCGCCCTTGAATTTACCCCTGAGCCGGAATTCCCTGAAGGGGACGGTATACCACCTCAGGAGCTCTGGGGGAGCATAATCAGGTCTTTGGGCTCGGGGGGGCGTGATATATCGAGGATGAAGTTTATCGAGATGTGGTGCAGGGGTAACAGAGGAACACTCAACATGGATATTGGGTCGATAAGCGAGGACGTATGGACCAGGGGAAAAGCACCGAACGGAAGGTCTTCCAAAGGGAACCTCAACACCGAGGATCTGAACAAGAACAATATCCTGGATGAAGGCGAAGACCTCGGACTGGATGGACTCCCGAATGAAGGTGAACCTGGATACGATCCGGGTGCAAACCCCGATCCGAACCGCGATAACTGGAACTACGACGATGTCTATAATTACAGCATGATAAACGGAACCGAGGGGAACAAGTTCGACGCGGCCAGGGGACCGATACCAGATACCGAGGATATAAATAGAAATGGTTTTCTGGATGTAAACAACGATTACTACCATTACTCTGTCTCCCTCGACTTCAACGAATATGTCGTCCCGGGAACTGAAAACGAAAAAGGTTGGAAGCTCATAAGAATTCCTCTCTGGTCTGAGAATATGACCAGCCTGGGTAATCCTGATCCGACTAAGGTTGAATATGTCCGCATCTGGATGACAGGAGTTTCCGAGAAGGTCAGGCTCGATATAGCCTCCATGGATATCGTCGGAAATAAGTGGCTTGAGTCCGAGATGGTCGCAACTGACCCGATGCATCCTCTGACAGGGGATGAGAAGTTCGATGTGATGGTGAAAAATACCCAGGAGAACAGGGATTACTCGACTCCTCCCGGCGTTAAAGCTGAGATTGATCCCCTCACCAGGATCCGTGAGAAAGAGCAATCGCTGGTTCTCAGGTTTGAAAACCTTGGATCCGGACATACTATATCAGCCTACCGAACCTTCTTCAGGGATCAGGATTTCACAAACTACAGCTTTCTGAGAATGTTTGTCTATGGCGATGAGGAAATTCCCGAGATGCCAACTGGTACGAGCTCCACTGACTTCTTTTTCAGGTTCGGTGCTGATAGCTCGAACTATTACGAGCAGAGGCGTCCTATCTATGGAGGATGGGATGAACGCAACTGGATAGAGATAGATCTGGATGAGGCCACGCGACTCAAGCTTGCATTGGAGAGCAAGGCAGATACGACCACAAAAGCCATCCGCGATACTACCATAGGTGACCTCAGGATACATGGTAATCCCTCCCTTTCAAAAGTGAAGTTCATGTCAGTAGGTCTTGTAAATACGGGTGAGCAGCCGGTAGACGAAGGGGAAGTATGGATTGACGAACTCAGGCTCGATGGCGTCAGGAGACCCGTTGGGACCGCTGCCAGAATTGCCACAGACATAGGTCTTGCTGACTTGTTGAAGGTCCAGGGGGAGTACTGGAGCAAAGCTAACGGTTTCAGGGATCTCAACACCAAGAGTGTCCCCTGGACCAGGGAAAGCTACACCAATTTAACAGGGGATCTGAGGCTTGACAAGGTCTTCCCCGAAAACTGGGGGGTCTCCATCCCATCGAGTTTTAGCTGGAACAGAACCGAGCAGCTTCCCAGGTTGAAGCCGGGATCGGACGTGGTCTTAACACCTGACGGCCGCCGGGAGGATAGAAGCTTCAGGGAGAAAAAATCGGCCAGGATCTCTTTTAACAAAAAACCATCCAAGAACTTTCTGCTTGGGCTAACGCTCGACAGGATAAGCGGATTTTTCTCCTTCTCCGAACAGTTCAAGACGATGCCAACCAGACATTACGACAGGGAAGTTTCTTACAATGGATCTTTGAGCTACAATTACTCCCCGTCCAAGAAAAAATCGATCCATGTGTTCGGATGGCTCCCGGATTTCATACCCGAAGGGATAAGCCAAATGGAGTTTTTCTACCTTCCCTCGAAAGTGTCGGCCTCAATGAGTGGGAATAAGAGAGATAAGAAATACCAGATAACGAGAGATGGGGAGGTTAGCAGGGATACTGTTTTTACTTTGGGCGAGAATTATTCTTTAAATCTCAATCCCTTCGATCCCATTACTACAACCTATTCGATAGGAATAGACAGGGACTTGAAGGAAGGGATAGGCCTTAACTTCGATGATTTCAACCTGGGTAAGGAAACCGGGCGCAATCAGAATACTACCTTTCGCTTTACCCCCAAATTCCTAAAGTGGCTGCAACAGAGCTACTCCTACAGTTCAAGCTATAGTGAGACCAACGATCCGAAGCTGAACTACGTACGCGGAGAATATCTGGGCAGAAATGTCTCCGGATCAAACAACATATCGGTGAGCCTTGGGGTGAGTATCTCAAGCCTCTTAAGACCGCTTAAGAGGGACTCCTCAGCCGTGATCTCGTTGCTTGGGAAACTTGGCGATAGGATCGGTATGGTGAATGGATCCTATTCGAGGAAGGAAGATTCGAGGATAAACGGACTTGACGGAAGGCCATCCCTTTCCTACCAGCTCGGTTTTTCCCAGGAACCTGAGGTCGGCAAGGTAAGCACTGCTAGATCCCAGAAGAGGGATTCCCGTTCCAGAACGAACACGTACGATCTCAGCACCGGATTAAGCCTTCCTTACGGCATCGATCTAAAAGTAAGGTCCAAATATTCCTACGTGGCCAGGATCACGGCCGATAACCCCGTAGATACGCGTAACGTCACCCTCCCGAACGTCTCGGTCAGATGGGGTGGGATCGAGAAGATCATCCCGATTCAGGGTATGATAAAGAGCTCGAGCATGAGCTTCGGATACGACAAGAATATATCGGAGAAGGGGACGAAGGATTTTGAGCAGAGGCTTTCGAAAAACGTTACCGATAAGTTTAACCCTATCGTCTCGTGGAACACTTCCTGGAAAAACGGTATAAATACAACCTTTGAGGTCTCCAATACCAAAAGTGAAGTGACCGATTATTTCAAGGAAGGTGGAATAAGCGGGAAGACCCGCTCCGGAAACATGAGTGCAAGTGCCAGGATAAGCTATGTCTTCAGCTCACAGAGAGGGCTTTCGATCCCTTTGTGGAAGAAGTTTAATCTGAGCAGCAACCTCAATTTTTCTCTTGATTTCAGGTACAACAATTCATATCGTGATTTTAAGAGAGGCGCCGAGTGGATAGGTCAGACCAAGCAGAGCGATTGGTCGTTAAGCCCAAGAGCAAGCTACAAGTTCAGCCAGAGGTTCAGTGGGGAAGCGAATATAGAGATAAAGAATATAAAGGATAAACTCAGGGGGACGACGCGGAAGGTACGTGAGGTTGGGATCACTGGCGAAATCAGGTTTGATTGATGTCTATAAGATCTCTTTTCCTGGCCCTTTTTCTAATCGTATTACCTGAGCTTTCACTCGCTTCGGATATCCCCGATTTCAGCGGCGAGCGGGCCTATATGTATCTCCTGGAACAATGTGATTTCGGTCCGAGGTTTCCGGGATCAAAGGAACACGGCCTTACGAAGGAATTCCTTTCTAAAACTTTGAGAGTTTACGCCGATTCGGTACATGAGGATAGCTTCAGTCAGACTTTGGAAGGCGTCAAACTTGATCTGACGAACATAATCGCGAACTTCAGACCAGACTTCACCAGAAGGCTTCTCCTGTGCGCCCACTGGGATACGCGTCCCATGGCTGACAGAGACCCCGATCCCAATAACAGGGAGAAACCCATAATTGGTGCAAATGACGGGGCCTCGGGTGTGGCCGTTCTCATCGAAGTGGCGCGCTGTTTGAGCTCTTGTCCGCCGCCGGTCGGTGTAGATATCGTTCTCTTCGACGGGGAGGATTATGGCCACAGAGGAGATCTGAGCGACTATTTTCTCGGATCAAGACATTTCGCCAGAAAGTATGGGAAATCTTACAGCCCGGAGTTGGGGATACTTCTCGACATGATAGGGGATTCTGGCCTTGGCATATATAAGGAGGAGAACTCTTACAGGGTTCTTCCTTCGCATGTCGATATGGTCTGGAAGAGAGCAAGAGATCTCGGAATTGAGGAGTTCATAGATCAGGTCGGATACAGCGTAGCTGACGATCATATACCACTCATCGAAGCGGGCATACCTTGCATTGACGTGATCGATTTCGATTACCCCTACTGGCATACGATCGAGGATACACCGGACAAATGTAGCCCGGAAAGCCTCGAAGCTGTTGGAAGGGTGGTCATAGATGTAATCTATAACTGGCTCTGAGGGAATATATGCTCATTTTGACTCAGAGGGAAAAGATAGCGCTTCTTTTCCTGAGTATCTCGCTCGTAATTGGAAGCGTCTTAACGGTGGTAGAAAGGCGTAATCCTGACACCTTAGAGGATTTCCATATAGCTGGACCGGAGCAGAGTGGGTCGTCGGGTGGGGAAGACGAATCTCAGGGTGCCACAGATCATAATGATTACACTCTGAAACTCGATATAAATTCGGCAACTGTAGATGAATTTCAGGTTCTCCCAAGGATCGGACCCAAAATTGCGGAGCGTATAGTGAGATGGAGGGAACTTCACGGTCCTTTCTCTTCGGTAAAGGATTTAATTAAAGTTGAGGGTATAGGTGAGAAAACCCTGGCCCAGATAGAACCTTCGATCGAGGTGAAGTCCACCTATGAAAGAGGGAAAAGCATTAAAGGTGAAAAATAACCTCAAGGAAAGGAGAAATTTTATGAGGCAGTTCAGATCGGAGAAAGGGGCGGTGATTCTGGAGATAGTCATAGCTTTGTTGGCCCTCGCCCTGATAGCATCGATAGTTGTTCCTGCTTACAGAGAGAAGCAGGAGAAAGCCTATGAGGAGCAGTGCCGCTCGCGACTCAAATCTTTTGCTGTGGCACAAAAGAACTTCTTTGAGGCAAATGGATTCTATACTGCAAGTGCGGAGACACTTTCAGGGGATACCCTGGTGGCTTTCTGTCCAAAGAATGATTCGCTCTACATTATAGAGGTTAGAGATTCATCCAGCTATGAGATATACTGTCCGAACGATCACGGTGTGGTAATTAACGGGAGATTTAGCTGGGAGAAGGAAAAGAAATGAAATCCATCTGATCTCACGGAGAGTGCTTATGAGCGAGGCTACTGTTGAAAAGGCTCTGGGGGTTCATTTCTCGGGGAGGTCGCTGAGAGCTGTTGAGCTTTCCAGAGATGGGGATGACATCTTTTTAAGCCGCCTCGGATACGGGAGACTCTATGTCGATACCGACTTGGAGAGTTTGCTGCAGAAAGATATCCGGGAGAAGATATCTGCTGAAATCAAGTCTCTCGTAGACTCCCTCGGGATCGAGGCGGGAACTCACGTTACATCTATCGGTGGGCAATTCATCTTTGTCGAGAATGTCCCCTGGGAAGACCCCGGATCGAGTGAAATGTCGAAATCTCAGATAATCTGGGAAGCTCAGCAATTCCTCTCTTCCCCGGTTGAAGAGTACGAAATGAATTACCTTGTTAGCGAGGAAAGTGCATTTATAGTTGCCATCAGAAAAAGAGTCATTGATATCTACTCCTCGATATGTTCGCAGGCGAATCTCGATCCGGTTATAATGGATTTCGATTATTTCGCCCTATTTAACTCGTATGAATTGGCGGAGGCTGTACCTGATAAGGGCAATGTCGCTTTCCTCTCACTGGAGCGTTACGCCGCTACGGTGGTGATATTGAAAGATGGGATCTTTTCGGGGGCGAGAAGTATAATATATCCGCAGAGCATGGATAAACCGAGGGAGACTACGCTTAACGAAATAGGAGTAATGGTGGCCGAAGGGCTGAATGAAATAGCTTCGGTTCATCTTCCGAGGGATCGCTCATTCGATCAGATCCTCCTGAGTGGTTCGGCAGCCAGGATCGAGGGTATAGTCGATGGCATAACTTCGAATGGATTTGAAAATTTAAGGATATGCAATCCATTCGATTCACTCGATAAGGAGAGGCTTGAAGAGGAAGACATTGAGCTTCTCAGAAAGGATAATTTCTTTGTGATCGCCCTTGGCCTTGCGAGGCGAGGTCTGGAAGGTTGAAGCCATGGTTGGCGTAAACTTTTTCGAAAACGTTGAATCCGAAAAGGGCAGACCGGGGAAAATTGAGAAAACTGAGGGATCTAAGCTCAAATTCTCTCTGTTACCCATCTTAGGGTTGTCCGGAGTTATACTGATAATACTGCTTATAAAACTTTCGGCAAACAGGGATAAATTGGAACCCTTCCCGGATGAAAGGCACGTTTCACAGGTTCAGCCGGAGATCTCCGAGACCAAAGAGGTGTCTAAGGTTCTTGGAGGAAAGAGGGTCTGTCTTGAAATAATATCAAAAATCAGAGAGGTAATACCTGATTTTGTCTGGCTCACGTCCATAAGCACAACTTCTGATAGAGATTATTCTGTGCAGGGGATAGCATTTTCAATGGCAAGGGTCAAGGAATTCCGCAGAAACCTTGAGGACATCTGCGGCGCAGACGGGGACGTGAATATGTCCCTTATAGACAATAAGAGCTTTGAAGAACCGCACGTATTTGAGTTTTCGATATTTGGGAGGATATCCGGCTCTCAGAGAAAGATACCATCCCTTTTTGAACCTATACCAAAGAGGGATGTGCCGGTTCTTATAGAACATCTTATGGTCAAGGGTGAATCATTCGGGCTCAAGCTTGACAACTTTCCGGCTGAAGAGAGCTCTGGCAGGGTTAGAGTTTTCCTTAAGGGGACCGGATCTTACAGCAGCGTTGAGCGTTATCTCGATTATCTTTCCAACGTGCCTCAGACTGTGGTAGTGTCCAGGTTCGTGGTCATACCGGTCTCCAAAAAGGGTATAGAAACGAGTATGGTTGATAGAGTCGAGATTTCCCTTGCCGTAGATTTATATGTTATGACTGGATAAAGGGTAAGGAAGTGAGGGTTGTTGCCGGAACTGCCAGAGGAAGGAGGTTTGAGTCGCCTCCAAGGAACACAAGACCTACCTCAGAAAAGGTAAGGGAGGCCATGTTCGATGTACTAGGTGATGCGATCTCTGGAAGCCACACCTTGGACATGTACGCTGGCTCCGGGGGACTTGGCATCGAGACTCTGAGCAGAGGGGCAAACTCTTCAACTTTCGTCGACGTGAGCAGTTCTGCTATATCCACCATAAACTCGAACCTCAAGAAACTCGGCTTTGGAGACAGAGGGATAGCTGTTCGGGCGGATTGCATCAAGTTTATCAGGCAGCTGGGTGCCGAAGATTCACGGTTTGACCTTATATTTGTGGACCCTCCCTACAAAGAAGGTGTTTACGAACTTATCCTCAGCGAGATAGACAAGAGCGGAATACTATCCGATAGCGGGGTCATAGTGGTGGAGTCTCACAAAAGGGAAAGCTTCCACAGATCCTTCGGGGAGATCAAGCTCGTCCGGGAGAAAACTTACGGTGATACCAAGGTCACTTTCTGGAGGAGGTGAATCCGCTTGGGGTATCTGAGATCGAAGGTTTCTTGGGAAAGGAGAGACACTTGGGAAAGGCCCTATATCCTGGAACATTTGATCCCATAACTTATGGGCATCTCGACATAGTGGAAAGGGCTGTTGGGATCTTCGGGGAAGTTATTGTTATCGTTGCAGATAGCATGAAGAAGAAGCCTCTCTTCTCGCTTGAGGAGAGGATTGAAATGGCGAAGAAGGCCACCAAGGATATAAGGAATGTACAGGTGGACAGCCTCAAGTCGCCGCTCCTTGTTGAAGAAGCTAGGATGAGAGGTGTTAAGGTTGTGATAAGGGGACTGCGTGCTGTCAGCGATTACGAGTATGAACTCCAGATGGCGCTAACTAACCGCAGGATTGCGCCTGAGATAAACACGATCTTCATGATTTCAAGCAGCGAATATACCTTTCTGAGTTCAACTATAGTCAAAGAGGTCGCTGAGTTGGGAGCAGATATAAGTGGATTCGTGCCACCCTGTGTTGAAGAGATGCTCAGGGGGAAGTTTCAGGGAAAAACCATCAAATTGGGTGATACCATGTTGAGGTAGTTCAAAAGGAGGTGATATGAAGCAGATAGAAAAGTTAAGGGAAAGGGCAAGTAAACTTTCCAAGCATATCGTCCTTACCGAGGGTCCGGATGAGAGGATGGTAGCGGCCGCCTCAATAGCTGTATCTGAGAAGGTTGCCTCCCGTGTTACTCTCCTTGGAAATGTAGATCAGATAAGGTCCAAATCAAGTGAAATCGGAGTTGACATAAGCAGAGTTGAACTTCTCGATCCAGAGAAGGGCAACAGGCGTGAGGAATTTACCGAGATATATTATCAGCTTAGGTCAAAAAAAGGCATAAGCAGGGACGATGCCTGGAAGGTATCGGGGGATCCTCTCTATTATGGGGACATGATGGTGAGGGTTGGGGAGGCCGACGGGAGCGTTTCAGGTGCTACACATTCCACTGCTGATGTGATAAGAGCTGCCATACACTGCATAGGTACTAGAAAAAGTGTCTCGGTAGTCTCGGGCTGTTTTCTCATGGTGGTTCCGGACTATCTGGATACCGGAGAGGAGAAGTCTTTCATATATGCTGACTCCGGAGTTATGCCGAATCCTAACCCTCAGCAGCTTGCTGAGATAGCCGTCACATCTGCTCAGACCTATATAGATCTCGTCGGGGGGGAGCCCTATGTGGCTATGCTTTCCTTCTCGACCAAAGGGAGCGCTAAGCACCCCGATGTGGATAAGGTGGTGGAGGCCACGAATCTGGCCAAAAAGATGTCGCCCGAGCTTAAGATAGATGGCGAGCTTCAGCTCGATGCGGCCATAATACCAAAGATTGCCTCCACGAAGTGCCCCGGGAGTGAGGTGGGAGGCAGGGCAAACGTAATTATATTCCCAGATCTCGATGCAGGAAACATAGGATACAAACTGACCGAAAGGTTAGCGAAAGCAGAGGCTATGGGACCTCTACTGCAGGGGTTATCGGCTCCGGCCCATGACCTTTCAAGGGGGTGTGACGCTGAGGATATAGTGAATGTGGCCGCGATAGCCGCACTTATGTCGGTTTCACGGGATGAACCTCCGAAGATCGGGTAGGGTTGACAGGTCGAGAAATCCTTTCCGGAATTGAGGGCACTCTAAGACGGTTGTTCCCCAGAATCCTGGTCTTCTGCCGGGGTCACGACCCTCAACAGCTTGGGGAAAACTTCTATCGAAACCTTCCTTGTTCCCAAGGGGAGAACTTCACCATCGGCATGGATCGGCAGAGGAATGTCGGATTCTATATCGAGCTTACTGCAATGATTCATCATTACAGGGTCAAGCTCAGTATGGGTTCCCTTAAAAACTTTTCCTATGTCCCTGATCATCTCGGTTCTCGGCATATCCCTTATTATACATACGTCAAGTTTCCCATCACACGGGGAGGCATCAGGGGTAAGGTAGAACCCCCCTCCACAACATATGCCATTGCCAAAAGCCGCTAGAAGGATCCTTCCTTCAAAGGAAAAACCTTCAGCTTCTATTTTCACATGAGGTGCCTGATAATGTAAGAATACCTTGGCCAGGGCATACAGGTAACCCGTGAAACCTCTTACATGCTTCAACCTCAAGTTCTCGGCCGCCACAAGGGCATCGAATCCTATACCCACCATGTTTACGAAATATCTATCACCGATCAGGCCCATATCTATGGGCTTTGCCTGACCCCAGAGCGCCACCCTGAGAGCCTGGTGTGTGTCCTTTGGTATGCCGAATGTCTTGATGAAATCGTTTCCGGAACCTGCTGGAATGATACCGAGTTCGATACCGGTTCCAGCTATGCCGGATGCGGCCTCCTGCAAGGTCCCATCACCGCCGATTACAATAACTCTCCTGACACCTAAGAGCGCTGCCTCTTTGGCTTTCAAATATACATCCCCGGGACCGGAGGATACGAGGTACTTAGGATTTAGATCAATGTTCTCGAGAAACCCGTTTACCTTTCGCATTGTCTTGGCCCCTCTTCCACGACCGGCGGCGGGGTTGACTATGAGGAGGAAATCTTCTTCCCGCAAAACAATATCCAAGTTCGCCCTCTCCTTTCTGAAAGATATAATTTTCGACGACAGAATAGATTATAGCTCCGCGCTTTGATTTTGTCAAGCTTTTATCCAAACTTTTACTTGACGTCTTTATCGTTAATCGACTATATTCATCACTGAGCTATAGCTTTGGAATCTGGATTTGCATATTGTGACTCTATTTTTACCCTGAATAGATTCCTGATGGAAGGGGAGATGTACTATGCCAGAGACGAAACTGAGCAGGGTTAAGCTGAATAGGATATATAAGGATTCCATAATCTTTGCTCTGATCGCCATTCTTCTGATCGAGGTTTTCTACTATTTCAGAGGAGTGCCTATAAGTGAGAATATTCTGGACTGGCTTATCGGAGCTGCCGTCGCCATCGTTTTGGTAATCTATGTTTTCAGAAGAGTGAGCAGTGTCTATTCCGAGCTTGAGGTAGTGCAGGAAAGCCTGGAGTTTGAACACCAACAATTCATATCGATATTCGACAGTATAGATGAGCCTATATATGTGGCTGACATTAAGACATATGAACTTTTGTATGCTAATAGAGCGCTTAAGAATAAGTTTGGGGAAGACATAGTTGGGAAAAACTGCTACAAAGTTCTCCAGTCCGATCGTTCATCCCCGTGTGAGTTTTGCACTAACAACAGGATCTATAAAAACGGTGTGATCCAACCACCGTATATATGGGAGTTTCAGAACTCGATTGACGGACGCTGGTACAGGTGCATAGACAAAGCGATAAGGTGGCCGGATGGTAGGATAGTAAGGTTCGAGCTAGCCATAGATATAACCAATTACAAAGAGGTCGAGGAGACGTTACGCCAATCTGAGGAGAAATATAGGAAACTTGCCGAGAGGGCGAATGATGGCATAGTTATAGTGCAGGATGAGGTATTAAAATTTGCAAACACCAGATTCATCAGAGATTATGGCTTTGAACCGAATACGGTCATAGGGAGAAACTTCAAGGAATTTTTGGCACCAGAGACTCGTGAGGCTATCAGTGAACGATATTATAAGAGGATGGCTGGGGAACCTGTCCCCGATATCTACGAAACCAAACTCATAGACGGTAATGGCATGGTTGTCGATGTCGAGATAAACGCTGGTCTGGTTGATTATGAAGAGGGCAAAGCGGATCTCGCGATTGTACGTAACATCACCGAGAGAAAGCGTGTGGAGGAGAGGCATAAGATACTCCAGAGACAGCTCGCCAGATCGGAGAGGCTCGCGACAATCGGTGTGTTAATTTCCGGGGCAGCCCATGAGCTCAATAATCCGCTTGCCATAGTTGTGGGATACAGCCAGCTTCTTCAGTCAAAAGTGAAAGATGAGATGGTAAGGAGTTATTTATCCACGATACTCGGTGGTGCCGAAAGGATCTCGAAAATAGTGGCAAAGCTTCTCTCATTTGCCCGTGAGGAGACTTTTAATAAGGCGGGCGTGGATGTAAATTTGTTGCTGGGTGAGGTGCTGGACCTCAGGGAACAGAATATAAAGTCTCTTGAGATAGAGATAGTTGAAGACCTTATCTCTCCATCTCCAAGGGTACTGGGAAATCCCGAAAAGCTCCGACAGGTTTTCTTTAACATAGTTTTAAACTCAGAGCAGTCTATGGAAAGAGTGGAAGGCCCGAGGAGTTTAATAGTAAGAAGCAGTATCTTTGGAGACAGGGTGAGAGTAGAGATGGAGGATACGGGGGTAGGCATACCCGAAGAGAATATCGATAGGGTGTTCGATCCGTTTTTCACGACAAGGGAGGTAGGAGAGGGAAGCGGTCTCGGACTTTCTGTGTGTTACGGAATAGTCAAGGAACATGGGGGCGAGATAAGGGTCGAAAGCGAGCCCGGAAGGGGGGCCAAGTTCATAATAGAACTGCCCCTGCTCAGAGAGGCTATGGGTCCAAATAGAATTCGTTCAGTTTGAGTGGGCAATCCCTCCGGCCCCAATACCAACCGGTGAACTCAAATCGAAGAAAGTATCGGGCCAGAGCGACAAACCTTTTGCAGAGGTACAGTCTAAATCACTATCATCTCTTTTACTGCCCTTCCAAGCCTCGCTATTCCCTCTTCAATAACATCTTCAGTTTCATGACAGAAAGATATCCTCAAGGTGTTTTTCACATCCTCATCGGCATAGAAGGGAGATCCTATAACGTAGGCTACTTCGTTTTCAAGTGCTTTCTCGAGAAGTTCGAGGGTGTCCATCCCTTCCGGCAGGGTTACCCATATGTAGAAACCACCCTTGGGCTTGGTCCACTTTACACCTTCGGGCATATGTCTCTCAAGGGCTGAAAGCATGGCATCGCGCCTCGACCTGTAAATACTCCTCAACTTTACTATATGGTCTTCCAGATAGCCATCCTTTATTAACTCTGACGCGATCACCTGTATAAGGGGGCTGGGACACACGTCCATCATCTGCTTCGCCATCTCAAATTTATCGGCGATTTCCCCGGGTACAATCGCCCATCCGAGCCTTATTCCAGGAGATATTATCTTTGAGAAGGAACCGGCGTAGATCACACGCCCACCCTTATCCATCGATTTTATCGCCCGGTACATACCGGCATTCCCCTCGAACGAGAGGTCTCCGTAGGCATCATCCTCAACTATAATCAGGTCGTAGCGCTCACAGAGCTCGATCAGCTTTACCCGCCGTTCCTGAGCCATCGTTATTCCCGTAGGGTTATGGAAGTTCGGAATAGTGTAGAGTATTTTGACCGGAACGCCATCATCTCTCAGTTTTCGCAGAATCGCATCGAGCTTCTCGATAACTACCCCTTCATCATCCATATCGATGCCGACAGGTCTTGCCTGGTAATTCCTAAATGCCCCCAGGGCTCCTATGAACGAGGGGTTCTCAAAGATTACGACATCGCCCGGGTTTACGAAAAGTTTTCCCACGATATCGAGCACCTGCTGGGCTCCGCTGGTCATGAGTGTGTTCTCAGAAGATGCATCGATGCCTTTATCTCTCATTCTTTTGGCTACCAGATCGATAAGCTCCCTGTCACCGCGGGCGTGGCCGTACTGAAGGAGTATTTCACCCTTCTGTCTCAAAAGTGAACCCAGTAGCTCAGCTACCCTCTCCGAAGGGAAGGAACCAGGGTCCGGAAGTCCTCCAGCGAAGGATATAACACCTGGTCTCATGGATATTTCGAAGAGCCTTCTTATCTCAGACCCTTTCATACCTTTAGCACGATCAGAAAAGAATTTCCCCGGATCGATCTCCATCAGATCTACACCTCCGATTCCCTTTTGTCTATGACCCTCTTGGCCTTCCCTTCGAACCTCTCGAGAGTTTTGGGTTCGACAAGCTTGAGCTCTACAGATACTCCGATGATGTTTTCAATGTGATCCTTCAGCTCCTCATGAAATCCCCTGAGCTTTCTCATCTCGTCAGAGAAGAAATCCTCGGATATCTCGACCAGTATCTGAAGCTGATCCACATATTTCACTCGATCGACTATGATCTGATAATGGGGGAGAACACCCTTGACCTCCATGAGGGCGCTCTCTATCTGGCTCGGGAATATGTTTACTCCCTTTATTATAAGCATGTCGTCCGTCCTGCCGCTTATCCTTGATAGCCTTGCGGTGGTGCGCCCGCATGAGCACTTTTCCTTCATAATGGAGGATATATCCCTGGTCCTGTACCTGATGAGAGGGAAGGCCTCTTTGGTTAAGCTCGTGAGGACAAGCTCTCCTTTTTCTCCCTCAGGGAGCTGTTTTCCGGTTCCGGGGTCCACTATCTCAGCTATGAAATGGTCCTCAAATATGTGCATTCCGTTTTTGTATTCACATTCCCCGCAGATGCCGGGTCCCATAACTTCGCTGAGACCGTAGTTGTCTGTGGCCATTATGCCGAGCCGCGATTCGATTCCCTGGCGCATCCCTTCGCTCCACGGCTCCGAACCAAAGAGGCCGAGCCTCAGGGATAATTCCGAGAGATCAATCCCGGCTTCCTGAATGATCTCTGCCATGTGGATTGCATAGGATGGACCGCATACGAGGGCTGTAGTCTTGAAATCCTTCATCACCATTATCTGTCTTCTCGTGTTCCCACTCGATATCGGGATCACTGTTGCACCGACTTTCTCAAGGCCGTAGTGGAGTCCGAAAGCGCCCGTGAAAAGCCCATATCCGAAGGATATCTGAACTATGTCATTTTTGACGACCCCGCCAGCGGATACCATCCTTGCGACGATCTCGGTCCAGGTATCAATATCCTTCTGCGTGTATCCGACGACCGTGGGCTTGCCGGTGGTCCCGGAGGATGAGTGGATACGTATTATGTCCCTCAGTGGCACTGCGAACATCCCGTAGGGATAATTTTCCCTGAGATCATCCTTGGTCGTGAACGGGAACCCCGCAAGGTTGTCTAAAGAGGTTACGTCCTCAGGGATTATACCGTGTTTGTCGAAAAGCTCCCTGTAGAAGGGGACCCTGGTATAGACCCTCGTCAGGGTTGACTGTAGTCTCTCGAGTTGTATCTGTTCCAACTCATCCCTTGGGAGCGTCTCCATCTTCTCGTTCCATATCGGCACCTTTATACCTCCGTTAGATCATGCAGTTTCTACAGGCTGCAGTATATTTTGGGGAGCGTCACCCTTACTCGAGGAACCCTCTTCTACCGAGATATGCCCTCTCTATCTCACTATCCTGAAGGAGATCCTGTCCTGTTCCTTCCAGGACTATTCTCCCGGTTTCAAGGACATACCCCCGATCGGCAAGGTTTAGGGCGAGCTTTGCGTTTTGCTCGACCAGGAGTATCATGGTTTCTTCCTCTTTGAGACCTTCTATTACGCCAAATATCTGGCTCACTATCTTGGGGGCCAGCCCCATCGATGGCTCATCGAGAAGGAGAAGCTTAGGTTTGGACATTAAACCCCTTCCGATCGCAAGCATCTGCTGTTCACCACCGCTAAGGGTCCCGGCAATCTGATCCTTCCTCTCCTCAAGGATGGGGAAGAGGTCGAATAC
>CAZTBA010000071.1:0-2039 GCA_964611725.1 uncultured bacterium | reverse complement strand
CCTATATCCCTGTTTATCTCTTTCCTGCCAACGGATCTATACCTCTGGTAGGCCCCGACCATGAGGTTGTCGATGACCGAAAGGGGGAAGAATATCTGTCTCCCTTCCGGGACCTGTGATATGCCCAAGCGCACCACATCTTCAGGCTGCATGTCTACTATCGATCTACCGAGGAAATCTATCTCGCCCCTCAATAACGGCACAAGCCCGGATATCGAGTTCAACAGAGTCGATTTCCCAGCTCCGTTGGCACCTATAAGCGCTACTATTTCTCCGGGAGATATATGGAGCGAAACCTTTCTCAGTGCCTGTATGCTACCGTAGAAAGCATCCAAATTCCTGATGGTTAACACAGCTAACTCTCCTCCCCGAGATAAGCGGCTATCACCTTTTCGTCCTCCTGAACGTCGCGGGGCAGACCTTCTGCTATCTTTTTTCCCTGGTCGAGCACCACGATCTCATCGCATATGTCCATAACGATCCCCATGTCGTGCTCGACGATCAGTATGGTTATACCTTGATCCCTCACTTTAAGTACTATGTCCGATAGCTCGATCCTCTCCCTTGAGTTCAGACCCGACGCGGGTTCATCCAGTAGGATCATGCGGGGTTCTATGGCTAAGGCACGGGCGATCTCAGTCAACCTCTGATGGCCGAGCGGGAGCTCTGAAGCCATCTTATATGCCTGATTCTCCAGACCGACGAAGCTGAGTTTCTCCATTGAACTTTCGAGGGCAGTCTTTTCCTCAGTCCTGGAACGGGAGGTCGAAAACCCTGCACTCCAGAAACCGTTCCTCATCCTTATGTGTCTCCCGACCATTACGTTCTCCAGTGCTGTCATCCCTTTGAAAATCTGAACATTCTGGAAGGTCCGCGATAATCCTTTTGACGCTATCGCCGATGGCTTCATCCCCGATATTTCCTCCCCGAGGAAGGCTATGCTTCCTTCTGAAGGCTGGAGTATACCGGTTATCAGGTTGAATATCGTGGTCTTTCCCGCTCCGTTGGGACCTATAAGGCCCTTGAGTTGGCCATCCTGAATACCGAAGCTAACCCCATCCACTGCACATATCCCACCGAAATTCTTCCTCAACATATTGAGATCAAGGAAACCTTCAGCCTTCAAATTCTGCCTCTTTTCCCCTGAATCTTTCCAAGGATCTGTCGATGGCAACAGATAGCGGCCTGAATATACCGGGTGGAGTCAGTATCATTATGATTATCAATATGAGACCGTAGAATATAATGTCGTATTCATTAAGAAATGTAAGGAACTCCGGGAGGATCGTCAGGAGAAACGCGCCGAATATCCCACCCCATATATCCGACATACCTCCTGCAACCGTCATCGTAACAACTTTTATGGAATACCTCAAGTCAAAATCGGCCGGGTCTATGTATGTGACATAGTGTGCGTATATACTCCCGGCAAGAGCTGCGAACGCTGCGCTCAGAGCGAAAATATAGATCTTATACTTTGCGGTATCAACTCCGGAGGCTTCAGCACCAATTTCGCTATCCCGGATCGCCTTGAGTGCCCTCCCGACCCTTGAGTTCACTATATTAAGCGAGAAGAGGGTCATGCCTCCCATAAGGATCCACACAAGGTAATAATACTGGAGCTCTTTAACCCTTCCCTGACTGAGCGCGAGCCCTCCGATTGAAAGCTTGCCGACCGCTATACCCTCGGCGCCTCCCGTAATCCTGAGCTCATTGAAGAGGACATGCATTATCAACCCAAATCCAAGGGTTGCCATCGCAAGATAATGTCCCTTCAGCCGTAATATGGGCCTTGCCACCAAGTACCCTACACCCCCTCCAAGAATAAGCGAGCAAGGTATGCCGAGGATCGGAGGGAGCTCCCAGCCTGTGATTATGGCTGAGGAATAGGCACCCAGGCCGAAAAATGCCGCATGCCCAAGGGAGATCTGACCGGCATATCCCATCAGGAGGTTGAGGCCTATCACAACCATGGCGTTTATGCCGGCCACAACTATAACTCCCAGGTAATAGTTCCCCCCTGAGAGGAGGGATAGGGC
>CAZTBA010000070.1:0-18559 GCA_964611725.1 uncultured bacterium | reverse complement strand
GGCTGATAATAGATCATTTCACGGGAATGAACGGAAATGTCGTGATGCCTTTCGAATAGTCCGGATCTTCTGTTTACGCTTTCCGATGCAGGATGGGCATATCCATCCTGCGTTTCTTTTGGAGCAAATTTGATATTGACTTTTAGGGACTTAGCTGGTATTTTGATATGGAACAAAATCGCTCCAAGTTGAGTTAAATTATTAGGAGGTAAAAGATGCGTGACAAGGGGATTTTGGTCAGGATCTCGATCGCCTCTCTGGCGCTTCTTCTGCTTCCTGCATCTGTGGTTTTTCCTCAGCAGATGGAGGTCGAGCCCCGTCAGATAGTCGATTGTCCCACTGCTGGGCTTCTGCCGCGTGGGAGCTTTGATATCGATCTGAGGATATTTCCCGGAGGGGGTATTCTGACCGGAATATCTATAGGGCTTATGGACAGGCTCCTGGTCGGATTTTCCTACGGGGGGCAGGACATAATAGGAAACCGGAAGATAGCTTGGAACCCCCGGGTCGAGTTCAGGGCGAAGTACAGGCTTTTCGAAGAAGGATTGAGGTTCCCGGCCCTTGCTGTAGGCTTCGACTCTCAAGGATACGCCGCAGCCGACAGCCTCGGGAACTACAAAACCTACATTGATAAGAAGGAGCGCTACGCTATAAAGTCGAAAGGTTTCTACTTATCGATGAGCAAAAACTATTCTTTCCTGGGAGGGTTCGGTATCCATTGGGGCGTATACTATAGCTTGGAGAGGGACGACGGTGACAAGGATATATCGGGCTATATAGGCTTCGACAAAAGCCTCAACAGGGAGATTTCCTTGCTTGCTGAATATGACCTCGCCCTCAACGATAACGAGGATAACTCCGTCGTCTCGGGGGAGGGTTATCTGAATGCCGGTGTGAGATGGACTTTCGCAGACAGACTTAACTTAGAGCTTGATTTCAAAGATATATCCGTAAACAGAAAGAAAAGCCCGCGCCCGGGGCGGGAAATCAGGATAGTTTACCTCGAATATTTCTGAGATTTTGCCCGGTTGCGGACCTGGAATTCCTGAAAAGGGGGCGGTTAAAGTGTGTAAAAGAGTTTTAAAAGCTGTTATCGTATCCGGGGGACTCCTGGCCCTGATTTTACTCGTAGGTGGGTGCTATACTGTGTTGAAACACCCATCCGTAGAGACACCTGAAGGTACTGCTTTGGAGGAAGTCGATGTAGCTACAAACTGCACCGACTGCCACAACGAGCTCTACCTTTATTCCTACCACCGTCACCCGACCTCCTACTACTATGGGCCGCCTGTGATAAGGAGGTATTTCTACCATGAGCCGTATTATTACCGCTGGGGATACTACTCCTCTTATCCGTGGTGGTGGGATGATTACGCCTACGATTATTACTACTACAGACCGTCCTACTCCTACGACCCGAAGAATTATAAGGTTGATCCTCAGACACCTCAGAAGAAGAGGGACTGGGATCGCCGTAGTGGGATGAAATCCGAACCCCCTGCCTCCAGGACAAAATCCTCAGGAAACTTCGGGGGTGGGGTTTCCCCGGGCCCTTCATACTATGAAAAGCCGGCGGAGACCGGGAAGCCGGATCCTGTGCGGGATAAACCTTCGAGCCCTCTCATATACCGGAGCAGAAGGGATAGCCAGGAGAAGGACAAAAAAGAGGTAAGGACGAAGCCGGCTGAGAAGAAAGAGGATAGCTCGAAGGATGATGAACAGCAAGAGAAGAAAAAACCTAAGAGAAGGAAGGGGATGGACTGATGTGCCTGAAGCATCCGTTTGCTCTTGTCTACCCAATCGTCCTGCTCCTTGTTGTCTGCATATCTGCCGAAGCCCAGGAGATAACGGTAGGTAACCTCTCGGGGGTTGGCACCAGGGCTATGGGGATGGGGGGGGCATATGTAGCGGTTTCGGAGGATTTCTCCGCCACTTACTGGAATCCGGCTGGCCTTGCTCAGATAAAGAGGATAGAGCTTTACGGCTCCCTCTCTCACCATAAACAGAAGGTGGAGTCATCTTTCTATGGCGGGCTCGGCAGTTCCGAAATCTCTAAAACGAAACTCAACTCCCTGGGGGTAGTGCTGCCGGTTCCCACATACAGGGGAAGCCTGGTATTCGCTCTCGGCCTCAACAGGATAAAATCCTTCGATTCGATCTTCAGCATAGATGGCTACAGCACCTCAAGCCTCTTCTACAGAAAGGGTACCGACCTGGACGACGGAGGCCTTACGGCCCTCTCAATCGCCGGTGCTATAGAAGTATCACCTTCGATATCTCTTGGACTCTCGCTGAACGTATTGGGAGGAACCGATAAGTTCTCACATGACCTGCTCTCCCTCGATAGGGATGATGCGCATCAGGATACGGTAAGCGTCACTGAGAAACTATCCTTTGAGGACGATTACAGTGGTGTGAACCTGACGCTTGCCATGCTTGTGAGGGCACCGCTTGGCTTCAGGTTCGGAGCAGCAGTTATCTCGCCTCTTACTTTAACCGTTGAGGAGAATTGGCGCTCCGAATATGAGGTCACCGTGTCGGGCCCTACACCTCGCAGGGGTGGTGATAGCGAAGAGTTCAAATACAAGGTCTACCTTCCCTATGAGCTTGCATTTGGGACCTCCTGGTCGGTACTCGGGATCTTGACCCTGGCTGCCGACCTGCGCTATGTTGACTGGACACAGACGAGTTATGATGAGCCCCCGAGCGAAGGTCTGAGCAACGAGGATTTCAGGAACAAATATGATGGCACCACGAATTTCCACCTTGGGGCGGAAGTCTTCGTTCCGATATTCAATGTGGATCTGAGAACCGGATATTGGCGCGATCCCATACCATATTTCGGACCGAGAGAGGAAGGCGGCCCGAAGATCAAGGTGAAGGATGAGAGGGATTACGTCTCCTTCGGAATGGGAAAGCTTATAGACAAGGTTCTCTATATCGACGTTGCCTGGCTGCACGGTGTCTCGGATCAGAGGGAAGGGGAGATCTTTGAGAAGAGGACGGTTGACACTATTTTCACCGGAATATCATATAGGTTCTGAGGAAGCAGGGGACCTCCATGGGAAATAGGTTCAACTGTCCGAGCTCTGTGTTGAGTCTGAAGAAACTTCTGGGTTGTGCTAAGGCGGCCCTGTGGTGGAGCCTTGCTCTGGCCCTTGGGATGCACCTCTCGTTTCTGGCATTTAGTCCCGGAAGGGAAGAAGTAAAGGCTGTAAAACCTCTCACGACGAAATTTCTGAAGCGCGAACCGCGCCTCGTGAAACCCCTCGAGCTCAAGAAACGGCCGATGCCGAAACCCCGACCTATGAGAAGGAAAGTTGTGACTGTGAAGGCTAAGATAAGCCGGAGGGATGTTTTCCAGTCAACTGCACAGCCCCTAAAGGTCCTCGATAGCCTTGCGAAGCCCAAGGGAGGAGTTGTGAGGGCAGTTTCGTTCGAACCTGCTCAGCTTGAGGGCTACTACGGTTCTGCCATAGTGGAAGGCGACAAGGAGCCTGAGGATAAGGTTGATATGGCGCTTGAGATGCTCGACATAACTTCCCTCGATACGGGGCGCTATCGTGCCATGATCATTCGGGATCCCCGCGATAAAAAGAAGATAAGGGGTTATTTCCATTTTGTAATAATCTATTCCGAGACATTGAGGGATATAAACTGGCATGAGACCCATGCGAGGCTTGTTTTTGGGCTTAGGAGGATAGTTAAGGCCCTCAATGAATATTCGATGATAAAGGCAGATGTCATAGGAACTTATGATTTCGATTCCGCTGAGCTTTTCAAGACTCCGTGGGTATATGTCGCCTCTGTCACCTCCTTCCAGCTCGACGACAGCGAACTCATGAACCTCGGGAAATACATGGTGGCGGGTGGTTTTCTCTTTGCCGATACCTGTCACAATATGAACGAGACAAGGAGCGCATTTGCCGAGGAGAGTCTCCGCAAAATGATAATCCAGGCCCTTGAAACTCAGAGTCTCCTTGAGGGTAGGGACTGGGCATTCGAGAAGATACCGAAAGATCACCCGCTCTACCACTGTTTCTTCGACTTCAACGATGGCCCGCCCATGGGCGCTGACTGGAAGAGAACGCATAACAACATCCTTGGCGGACCCTATCCCTTCTTAGAGGGAGTGACCGTAGACGGCCGTATGTATGCTATTCTCAGCAGAAAAGGGATGGGTCATGCATGGAGCGACTGGGGGCTTGACGGTGCGGGCGCACGTCAGGGGCATAGCGACTATGCGCAGTTCGATCCCACGAGATCCCTCCAGTTCGGCGTGAACGTGGTAATTTTTGCCCTCACCCAGGAGGGTTCCATCACCCAGCAGGTGATGAACTACGTCGAATAGTCGGGATGTAGGCTTCGGAAGCCTGCGTCACCCAGCGGGCGATGGGGTATGTTGAATGACATACAGATATCGTTATGTCAAACACTATTGACAGAAGATCTAGAAATTGTTATCTTTAAGTGCACGTGAATCGGAGTCTATCTGGCGAGAGTGGCGGAATTGGCAGACGCGCTGGACTTAGGATCCAGTGGGTTTACCCGTGGGGGTTCAAGTCCCCCCTCTCGCACTATATTAGGTCCGATCGGATACCAGACCCTGAATCTGATATCCGGTTTTACTTATAAAGAGGGAGGGTATATTGGAAGTTAAGGTAGAGGTTACGGGTGATATAGAGAGGAAACTTTCCATAGAACTGCCGCCGGAGGATGTCCAGAAAGAGTTCGATAGAGTTTACAAACATTACCGCAAGTCGCTTCAAATCCCGGGTTTCAGGAAGGGTAAGATCCCCATTGAGATCATAAAGGCCCGTTACGGAGAGGAAATAAAGGGGGAGATCCTCGGCGACCTCATATCGAAAGCTTGGTCTGAGGCTCTGGATGAAGAGGATCTGGAGGTGATATCTGATCCTGAGATAGGCGATGTCGACTACACTGAAGGGGAAGCTTTGAGGTTCACTGTCTCGGTGGTCGTGATGCCGGAGATAAAGAAATATGAGGGTTTGAAGCTTATCAAGACGGTATATGAGATCACCGACAGGGATGTCGATGCCTACATAGAGAGCCTGAGAGAAAAGAATTCCGAGGAAATCTCTGTTGAAAGGGGTATCCAGTCCGGGGACATTGTAATTGCCGATCTCCGCGAGATGGATATGGCCGGTGTGCCCATAATAGGGAGCGAGATTGAAAGCGAGGAGATTATCGTAGGAGGTGGGGAAGGGTTCGGTGCCGAATTTGGCGAGCAGCTTATAGGCGCAAAAAAGGACGAGGAAAGAATGGTTCGATTCGTGCCTGGAGATAGCAGATCCGAGGAAACCCGCCCTACGGTCCTTTCGGTCAAAGTAAAAGAGATTAAGGAGAAGAGGGTACCGGAACTCAATGAGGACTTCGCGAGGGATCTCGGAAACTTCGCGAGCGTTGAGGAATTAAATGAGAAAGTCCGGGAGAACCTCCGGAGGGAAGCTGAGCGCTTTTCCGAAAAGGAGCTCCAAAATGAAGTGATGAATCAGCTTATAGGGGAGAACCCCTTTGATGTCCCGGAGATGCTGGTTGAGAAGGTAACCGATGACATTTTGAGAAATATGAAGGCCAAAGCATCGACGTCCTATGTTGACGAGGAAGCTGTGAGGATGCAGGCGAGGAAGGATGCGATAAGGGATATAAAATCCTACCTTATAATAAGGGGCATGGCTGAATTCGAAGGGCTGAGTGTCTCCGACGAGGAGTTAGAAAACCATGTTTCCAACGTCGCATTAACTATTGGGGCAGATCCCAAACATTTCAGGAATACGATGCAAGAGACAGGTGACATCGACAGGATGCGTTCAAAGCTCCTTGAAGATAAAGTTATCGATCTCGTGGTCAGCAAGGCCAAGATCGAGGAATCAAAGGCGAATAGAGATGCCCCAATTTACATCCCGGGCTCGAGAAAGAGGTCATTTTAGCGGAGCTCGTGGATTTTAGGTTTGAGATATATATAATTCTATAGAAAGGAGATGAGGAAAATTGGCGATGGTTCCCATAGTTGTCGAGCAGACCGGAAGGGGAGAGAGGGCATACGATATATTCTCCCGACTTCTGAAGGATAGGATAATATTTCTCGGAACACCGATAGATGACGGCATAGCTAATCTCATAATAGCACAGCTACTTTTCCTGGAAGGAGAGGACCCGGACAAAGACATAGAACTTTACATCAATACACCTGGTGGAAGCAGCTCAGCCGGTCTTGCCATATATGATACGATGCAGTTTGTAAAACCTGATGTTGTCTCCATATGTGTCGGGCAGGCTGCGAGCATGGGGGCTGTGCTTCTTGCCGGAGGAACCAAAGGGAAGAGGATGGCCCTTCCCCATTCGAGGATAGTTATCCACCAACCCTGGATGACCGGGCTTGGGGGTCAGGCGAGCGATATAGCCATACATGCCAAGGAGATAGTTTCCTTAAGGCACAGGTTAAACGAGATCCTTTCCTACCATACCAGCCAGCCTCTCGAGAAGATAGAGAGGGATACCGACAGGGACTTTTTCATGTCGCCTGAGGAAGCCCTCGAATACGGCATAATAGATCAGATGATAAAAGAGAGAAACCAGTCAGAAAAAGATGGGAAAAAGCGAGCGGGGGACCAGAAATGAACTCCAAGAAAGGAACCTCCAAATTTGACCTCCGATGCTCGTTCTGTGGGAGGGATGCGACCCAGGTTGAGAAGCTGATAACCGGTCCTTCAGTCCATATCTGTAACGAATGCGTCAGGATGTGTAACGAGATCCTTAGTGAAGAGAAAAAGCGCAGGCCGGTTGTCATAGAAGGCAAAATCCCTACCCCTTCTGAGATCAAGTCACAGCTCGACAATTACGTTATAGGTCAGGAGGAGGCCAAGAAGATTCTGGCAGTTGCGGTCTATAACCATTACAAAAGGATAACCTCTGAAGGAACATCCGAGGATGATGTCGAGCTTGGAAAGAGCAACATCCTGCTCATAGGACCCACCGGCGTCGGGAAGACTCTGCTTGCGGAGATCCTCGCCAAGATATTGAGGGTCCCTTTCTGCATAGCCGATGCAACGGTCCTCACGGAGGCGGGGTATGTTGGTGAAGATGTCGAGAGCATACTTGTCAGGCTCTATCAAGCTGCCAACTATGATGTTGCCAGGGCAGAGGTTGGCATAGTTTACATAGATGAAATAGATAAGATAACCAGAAAATCGGCCAGTCCTTCGATAACAAGGGATGTATCGGGGGAGGGGGTGCAGCAGGCTCTCCTGAAGATACTCGAAGGCACGGTCTCAAATATCCCTCCTAAAGGGGGGCGAAAGCACCCCGAACAGCCCTTCGTCCAGATCAACACGAACAGCATACTGTTCATATGCGGCGGGGCTTTCGTGGGACTCGAGAAGATAATAGAGTCGAGAATAGGCCAGAAGGAGATAGGTTTCGGCGCAAGGCCCGATGAGAAAAGGATCCAGATGAGCATAGGTGAGATACTATCCCGTGTTGAGCCTGAAGACCTTCTGGGCTACGGCCTTATACCGGAATTTGTCGGCAGGATCCCTGTGGTGGCGACACTGCATGAGCTCGACGACGATGCATTCCTCAGGATACTCACAGAGCCAAAGGATGCCCTTGTGAAGCAGTACAAAAAGTTCTTCGAGATGGAGGGTGTCGAGCTCGAGTTCACGGAGGATGCGCTGAGAAAAATCGTGGAACTCGCCAGGAAACGGGGTACCGGTGCCAGGGGCCTCCGCTCTGTTATGGAGGAGGCGATGATCGGGATAATGTACGAGATCCCCTCCATGGAAAATGTGACCAGGTGTGTGGTCACAAGGGAAGTGATAGAGGAAAGGTCCGGCCCGACATACCTTTTCGGCGAGGAAGCCCGAAGGGAGATAGCTTGAGTGGTCTTGGGGTTTCAATCTAAAGGCTGCCGTAAATTTTCACAAAGGCAGCCTTTTGTTTTTGGGATACGCACAAAATTATCTTGAATTATATAGTAAAATGTCTTATATCTATAAAACCCGGATCCTTGCATTACCCGGGAGCTGTGGATCTTCGTAAGGGATTTTCCACTGAACGGTCTGACCTTTGCCTTGGAGTTAAACATAATTCAGAACAGGAGGTTATATGAAAACAAGGCTTTTTACACCAGGCCCTACCCCGGTTCCCGAGAAGATAGCGCTTAAGATGGCGGAGCCGATAATCCACCACCGTTCCCCGGAATTTGGCAAGCTTTTCACAGAGGTGAATGAAGATCTCAAATATCTGTTTCAGACCGAGAACGAAGTTCTTACTTTCACTTCGTCCGGAACAGGAGCTATGGAAGCTGCCGTCGTAAACCTCCTTTCGAGGGGAGATAATGTCCTCGGTGTGAGAGGTGGGAAGTTCGGTGAGAGATGGGGACAGCTCTGTGAGGCCTACGGCGTCAATTTCGAGCCGCTGGATATTGAATGGGGATATGCGGTCGATCCTGAAGCTATAGGGGAAAGACTCAATGCGAACCCAGATATCAAGGCCGTTTTCATTACTCAGAATGAGACGTCAACAGGTGTCCTTACCGATGTGGAGGCCATAGGTAAACTTACCGACGAACGGGATGTCCTGCTCATTGTCGATGCCGTAAGCTCCCTCGGGGCAATTCCCCTGTATACGGATGATTGGGGAGTCGATGTCACCGTCGCAGGTTCCCAGAAAGGACTGATGCTCCCTCCGGGCCTTGCCTTCGCCTCGGTGAGCGACAGGGCCTGGAAGGCAGCCGATAGCTCAGACCTTCCGAAATACTATTTCAGCTTCAAGAAGACCATGGAAGCGCTCAAGAAGAACCAGAATCCGTTTACTCCGGCCGTTTCGCTCATGGTTGGATTGGGGGAATCGCTGAAATCCATAAAGGAACAGGGTCTGGAGAACCTCTGGGCCAAGCACGCAAGGCACGCTGAGGCAACCCGAAGAGCGGCTAAGGCAATGGGGCTGAATATATTCGCCAAAAACCCATCCGATGTGCTTACCATAGTAGGCCTTCCGGAGGATGTGGATGGGAAGAAACTTGTGAAACTGCTCTCGGATGATTACGGGGTTACCTTCGCAGGTGGGCAGGAGAAGCTTTCCGGCAAGGTGATCAGGATCTCCCACCTCGGATATGTGGACGATCTCGACGTAATATCCGCCATATCCGCACTTGAGATGGTGCTCAAGAAACTCAGATGGGATTTCCAGCCCGGTTCGGGAATATCAGCGGCGGAGGAGTCGCTCCTGGAAGGGTAGTTCCCCATTTGAACGGCCAGCAATATCTTCGATTCTGAACAGGTAGCTGGGGAGTCGGATCCGTACTCAGCGCAATTGGAATCCTGTGAATTCATAATGGAATCTCGGTATGGATTGTCCCGCTAGTTCAGGGGCGACCGGCCGATTGCCCTTATTGGAGATATATATCGCAAAGGAGGCCAGATGAAAGTTCTTATAACTGATTCGGTTGCACAGGAGTGTGTGGATATTCTCCAAGGCGAGCCTGATATCGAAGTCGATCTGAAACCGAAGCTACCTCCGGATGAGATCAAGGCAACCATAGGGGATTACTCCGCTCTTATAGTCAGGAGCGGCACCAAGGTGACAGCCGATATCATAGAGGCTGCGGATAACCTCAAAGTTATAGGGAGGGCGGGGGCCGGAGTCGACAACATAGATGTAGATGCCGCGACGAGGAAAGGGATAGTCGTCATGAACACCCCGGGTGGCAACACCGTCTCGACCGCCGAGCACACCTTCTCCCTTATACTGGCGCTCTCGAGAAATATACCCCAGGCAATGCAATCGCTTAGGGAGGGAAGGTGGGACAGGAAAAAGTATCTTGGGGTTGAGCTCTATGGAAAGGTCCTCGGAATTGTCGGACTCGGAAAGGTTGGAAGGGAAGTTGCGAAGAGGGCGCTCGCCTTTGAGATGAGGGTGCTCGCATATGATCCCTTTATATCGGCAGGCGCTGCGAAGGAGATCGGGGTTGAGCTTGTTGATCTTGAGATGATCTATTCCTCCTCTGACTACATAAGCGTCCATACCCCCATGAACAAAGAGACAAAGCATATGATCTCATCGCCACAGTTTGCGAAATGCAAGAAAGGTGTACGGATAGTAAACTGTGCCAGAGGAGGTATAGTCGATGAGGAAGCCCTCGTTAAAGCTGTAGAGGACGGGATCGTGGCCGGCGCTGCACTCGATGTCTTCGAGGATGAGCCACCTTCCCCTGATGGCCCCCTCCTTTCCAGAGATGAGCTGGTCTACACCCCCCACCTCGGAGCGTCGACGAAGGAGGCACAGCTAAACGTAGCTATACAGGTGGCTGAGCAGGTGAGAGACCTTCTGAAAACCGGTGAGATAAGGAATGCCATTAATCTCCCCACGATGGACAGGCGTGTCTATGAAGGAATTAAGTGGTATATGGAGCTTGGTGAGAGGATAGGAAGCCTGCAGGCCCAGCTCACCGGCGGGGTTCCTATAAGCCTTTCTATAGAGTACAAGGGAGAGGTGCTCAACCATCCCATGTCACCTATAACCTCTTCGATCCTTAAAGGTATCATGGGGAAACTCATCCCCGAAACGGTTAACCTCGTCAATGCCCCGGTCGTTGCGAGTGAACGGGGAGTGAAGATAGATGAGATAAAGAGCACTGACACAGGAAATTTCGCAAGCCTTATAACCGTAACCTATAAATCGGACGCTGGAGAGAGATCCATATCAGGGACCATTTTCGGTGAAAAGGATCTCAGAATAGTGAACGTCGATGATTACGATTCCGACGCTGTCCCTGAAGGGTATATGGTGTTCTGCGTGAACAACGATGTCCCCGGGATAATTGGCTGGGTCGGAACGGTGCTCGGAAGGAACGATATCAACATTGCCAAGATGTCGTGGGGTAGGGACAAGCCGAGAGGTAAAGCGATAACTGTGCTCAACCTCGATAGCGAGGTCCCGGATAAAGTTCTCGAGGAACTCTCGGGAAATAAGGATATCCTCTGGGCGAAGAGGGTCAGGCTATAGCTCCACAGATTCCTCACGGAGATAGCCGTAATGTGTAGATGTCAATTTATGCTTACCGGGAGAACCCTGTGGTCTACTCTGGCTATGATGACAGTTTTCTGCCTGATCGCTGTTCCTGTGATTTCCGAGGCCTCACCACCCTCCATAGCCAAAGGCCCCTACCTTACCTCGATGACCGATTCATCGGCCGTCGTTACCTGAGTTACCGATATACCCTCCGACGGGGAGGTGGAATACGGCGAAGGCTCAAGCTACGGAATGTCGGCCTCCGGACAGGATAGCGTAAAGATACATTACAACGCCCGAATATGTGATGATTTTGAGGAGATTTTACGGAACCTTCTACATAGATAATATGAGTCTCAGATTGATCGAGGTCACTTCAGTAGATGAAGTCCGAAACGCGGAGCTTCCGGAATCCTTCAGGCTCTATCAAAGCTATCCAGATCCTTTTAACCTTGGGACCTTCATAGAGTTCGACCTTCCGAAAGAATCCTTTTTCGAGCTTTCCGTATACAATATAGCCGGCCACAAGGTCGGGACTATATTGAGCCGCATCGCATCCCCGGGATACCACAGGGCTTTCTGGGATGGGAGGGATAGCCTCGGCAGGGAAGTTTCCAGCGGGCCATATGTCTGTGAACTTAAGGCGGGGGATCTCAGACAGGCCCGGCGTATGATCCTTCTGAAGTAAGAAAATACCTCCGATAGGTTCTTTATGTCCTCTCATTATTTGAATTATCAATGAAGACAGATGTTTTCCCCCGGGACCGGAGGTGTTAGTTTATCTTTAGAGACGCCTCCGTGAGGTGTCTCTAAAGCAAGAAAAGAAAGAATGTCTTCTGAAAGATGCCTTTGAAATTTCCAGGAATTCAAGCGCGTATTTTGTATATAGAACAAGGTGAACACTTCGTCAAAGGGCAGGCTTAAATTGGAATTGCTATCGAAGATAGGAAAACAATCTCGTAAATGGAAGTGGAACTCTCTCTGTCTCTTTTCTTTCTGCGTGTTGCTCTCCGCCTCCCCCATTTGGGCGTGTGACGTCCCTGTATTCCGCTATGCCCTCGAGCGATGGACTGCAGATCCCTATGAGGTGATCGTTTTTCATCGTGGTCGTTTGGCTCCGGGAGACCAGACAATTGTTGACAGGCTCCTGGACTACTCTTCAAATAGTGACTTCCATTCCAATTTCACCTTCCGAACTGTCGATCTATCGGTTCCAATGGACGGAAGGACGCGGGAGATTTGGGAGGCTCGGTCCACATCTGAACTCCCCTTGATGATGGTGCGGTACTCGAAAGCTTTGCAGATCGAAGCAGGCATTTGGTCCGTGCGTCTCAGCTCAGCCGCGGTGGAAGCACTTATGGATTCCCCGATCCGAAGGGAGGTAGCAAAGCGTATACTCAATGGAGAATCCGCTGTCTGGATCCTGCTCGAAAGCGGCGACCGGGGGGATGACGATGCTGCGGCCAATTTGCTGAGAACGGAGTTGAAGAAAATGGAAGAAGTCCTCGAGCTGCCGATTCTGGAGGACTATGAAGTCGGGAATTCGACGGATGCACAGGAATGCGCTGATCTGAGAATCTCCTTCTCAATGATAAGGCTGTCCAGGACCGATCCCGCAGAACAGATGCTTGTTAATATGCTTCTCCATAGCGAGTGGGATCTCAGGATGCTATCGGGGCCCATAGCATTTCCCGTCTTTGGGAGGGGGCGTATCCTCTATGCGCTGGTCGGAGATGGCATCAACGAGAATAATATCCGGGAGGCCTGCTCCTTCATTATCGGACCATGCTCGTGCCAGGTTAAGGATTTGAATCCCGGGACGGATCTCCTGATGTCGGTGGACTGGGATGAAATGGTAAGCGTTCAGATTGTAGAAGTCACAGAAGTTCCGACGATCGCGGGGTTATCGGAGTTCGTTGAGGTGACGGATGTCACCGGCCAGGATTCTGCCGTGGATGGGACCGTGGCGCTGGAAGCTGGCGAAACCTCTGTCGAAAAGACTTATTACAGGGGAACTTCCGGCAAATTAAAGCTCAGCATTCTGATTATGATGCTGATAGGGCTTGCGGGTGTGGCAATTGCTACCTATATTCTGAAGTCAAAAGGGAGATAGAGAGAGGGAGAATGGGTATCTGGCGGTTGGTTGTGAAGGAAGTTCTGCACCGAAAGCTTAATTTCGGTTTAGGACTGCTGTCCGTCGTTATTGCAGTCGCGTGCCTTGTAGGCGCTCTGACCATTCTGCGTGCGCACGATATCCGCACCGATCAGATCATCGCATTGAAGGAATCTGAAACCAGGGAAGAAATGAGGAAACTGGAGGATGATTATCGGAAGATAATGAAGAAACTGGGTTTCAATGTCCTTATCCTGCCGGAAGATCAAAATCTCGGCGACCTGTATGCGGAAGACTATGCCTCAAAATATATGCCTGAGGAATACGTTGAGAGGCTTGCGGGATCGGACATCATGTCGATACGCCACCTTCTTCCGATCCTGCAGCAGAAGTTGAAGTGGCCCGAGCGGCGGCGCACGATTATTCTGATAGGGACGCGCGGGGAGGTGCCGCTCCTATATCGCGATCCCAAGAAACCGATCCTCGTAGCTGTTCCCCCCGGCACCATGGTTGTGGGATACGAGCTTCACCGCAGCATGAATCTGTCAGTAGGTGATAAGGTCAAACTGCTCGGAAGGACCTTTACGGTCGGCAAGTGTAATCCGGAAAAGGGAAATAAGGATGATATCACAATATGGATCGATCTGAAGGAAGCCCAGGAACTGCTTAACAAAAAGGGGAAGATCAACGGGATTCTTGCGTTGGAATGTTTTTGTCCCGGTGATCGCCTGGGGCAGATCCGGAACGATATTTCCCGTATTCTGCCGCATACCCAGGTGATAGAGCTTTCGACAAAGGCCGTTGCCCGTGCCGAAGCCCGTGAGAGGGCGGCTGTTGCAGCCAGGGAAGCCATCGAAGCGGAAAAGGAAAATCGCGCTCGCCTGCGCAGTGAACGGGAGGGATTTGCGGCTGTGCTGGTGCCGCTTGTCATCGTTGCCAGTGCAGTTTGGATCGGATTTCTCTTTTTCGCCAATGTACGTGACCGGAGCTCTGAAATCGGGATCCTGAGGGCGCTGGGGATGCAATCAGATGTTATACTTCTTATCTTCTTAGTCAAGGCGATGCTGATAGGGCTTCTGGGAGCTTTGGTCGGTTACGTGGTGGGATTCACAGTGGGTGCACTCTGGGGGGATATCTCCCTTGAGGCCCAGATTCCCGTGACACTTTTCGATCCTGTGTTGTTACTGCTGGTCCTTTTCCTGTCCCCCCTGCTTTCGGGGCTGGCCAGTTGGATACCTGCAATGATGGCAGCTCAGCAGGACCCGGCGGTTGTTCTGAGGGGAGAATAGCGTTTGAGGACAGGTTTCATGGGATTTAAGTATTTTTTGCGAGGCTTTTGTTACTTGCTGCTGGAACCTCACCCCCGTCCCCTCTCCGCTCGCAGAGAGGGGGGCTTTAACCCTTGCCTGGGGGAGAGGCAGGAGCTACGCCACGAGTAACAGGTATAGAGAAGGATTTTGCGCGCGGAATTAAGTCTTAAGCATGCATGATTTCATAGAAGTTCTCACTGCCAAAGGAGGTTCCATGCTCAGCAAGAGTCACTCTTCGGCTGCCTTTCTTGTTTTTTTGTCGATCTTCGTTCTCACCGCAAGTGTCTTTGCTGGCGACTGGCCCATGTGGCGATACGATGCCAACCGCAGCGCCTCTTCGCCCCAGGAACTTCCCAATAAACTCTACCTCCAATGGGTGCGTGAGTACCCGAAACTTGAGCAGGCATGGGAGGATCCCCTTAACCAGGACCTGATGCAATTCGACAGGGTTTATGAGCCGGTAGTTATGGGCAGGACCCTTTTCATCGGTTCCAATGTGAGCGACAGGCTGGTGGCCCTCGATACGGAAACCGGTAAAGAGAAATGGGCCTTCTATGCGGAAGGTCCGGTCCGTTTCCCGGCTGTCGCCTCGAACGGGAAGGTCTACTTCACCAGCGACGACGGATACCTCTACTGCGTGAATGCCGAACGGGGAAAGTTGATCTGGAAGTTCCAGGGGGGACCCTCGGATCGGAAGGTTCTGGGGAACAGCAGGCTCATTTCCACCTGGCCCGCCCGCGGAGGACCGGTCCTCAAGGATGGTATCGTCTATTTTGCGGCCGGCATCTGGCCTTTTATGGGTATTTTCATCTATGCGCTTGATGCCGAGACCGGGGAAGTGGTCTGGATCAACGATGGCAGCGGTTCCATGTATATGCTGCAGCCACACAACTCTCCCGCCTACGCAGGTGTTGCGCCGCAGGGAAACTTCGTTGTTGCCGGCGATAAGCTTCTGATCCCATGCGGTCGCTCGGTGCCGGCCTGCTTTGATCGCCACACGGGGGAATTCCTCTACTACCATCTTGCCCGTTACAACAAGACCGGCGGGGCTTTTGTATGCGCCCTGGGAGATCGATTTATCAATTATCATCGTGACATAGTAACCAACATGTACGATCTGTCAACGGGTGATATCCTTATCCCGAGGTTCGGCAATGTCCCCGTCCTGACGGAGGAGACTTTCTTCTGCATGGGCGACAGCATCACCGCATTTGATGTTGGGAGTATTAGGACAGTCGAATATGATAGGAAGGTCAAGGACCGGGAGACCGGAGAAATTAAAACCGTTAAAGCGGAGAAATGGATTATCGATCGGGAGTGGACGCTCAATGTAGATGGCAGAGGAGACCTTATAAAGGCCGGGAGACGGCTCTATGCAGGTGGGAAAAATGTGGTATCTGCCATCGACATTCCTTCTGGCGGCGGCGAGCCGTTCGTGTCCTGGAAGGTTGAGGTCGAGGGGACTGCATCGAGGATCATAGCCGCGGATGACAGGCTGTTTGTCGTTACGCTCGAAGGGCGCATCTACGCTTTCGGTGGGCGCAAGACTCGAAAGAAGTTTCACTCCTACGCTGCAAAGAAATCCTCCCTCCCAAAGTCTAAGGTTAAAGAGGCCAAATCGATCCTTGAGGCCACCGGGATGCGGGACGGATACTGTCTTGCCTATGGACTGGAAAACGGGGATCTGGTGGAGGCCCTGGCCCGGGATTCGGAGCTGCGCATCATTGCGGTGGATCCGGACCCTGCCAAAGTGGATCGGTTTCGGAGGAGATTCGACGCAGCGGGACTTTATGGGAAGAGTATCAGCGTTCAGGTCGGTGATCCTTTCAGCCTTCAAGCTCCTCCCTATATGGCATCACTGACGGTCTTTGAAGACCTCCGAACGGTGGGTTACAGTAAAGGAAAACCGTTTTTCGAGAAGATATACCACAGTCTGAGGCCGTACGGAGGCATTGCCTGTCTGGCTGCGGACAAAGATGAAATCTCCGCAGTCACTCAACAGATCCAGGAAAGCAATTTGCCCAAAGGGCAGCTTCGCAAGTCCGGCAGGTTCCTGCTCCTTGTCCGTGAGGGGGCACTCCCCGGTTCTGCGGACTGGACCCATCAGTACGGTGACGTCGCCAATACGGTCAAATCCGACGATAAGCTCGTGAAGCTTCCGCTTGGTCTGCTCTGGTTCGGTGGCAGCTCCAACATGGATGTCCTGCCGCGCCACGGCCACGGGCCTCCCGAACAGGTCGTGGGTGGTCGCCTGTTCATTGAAGGTATCGATTGCTTCAGCGCGCGAGATGTATATACCGGTCGGGTCCTCTGGAAACGGACGCTCCCCAACCTGGGCAATTTCGGCATCTATTACGATCAAACCTACAAGAATACCCCCCTTGACCCGAGCTACAACCAGGTCCATATCCCCGGAGCCAACGTCCGTGGCACCAATTTCGTTGTGGCTCCTGATAAGGTATACATCGTACGGGAGGGAAGCTGCCTTGTCCTTGATCCTGCGACGGGGGCCACGGTGGGTGAGATCGAGCTGCCCAGGGATCCGGAAGCGGATCGCCCGCCTGAGTGGGGCTATATCGGGGTTTACAAGGATTACCTCATCGCAGGAGAAGGTTTCGTCAGATATACGGATTTTATCGAAGTCGAGCCCAAGTACAGAAATAACCCGTTCGTCATCGGCTTGGATATCTCATCAAGTAGAAATATCATGGTCATGAACCGGCACACCGGAGAAGTCCTGTGGACCCATGGCTCTGATCTGGGCTTTCGGCATAACGCCATTGTCGCAGGAAATGATAAGATCTTCTGCATAGATATGACGCCTCCCCCGGTTTCCGATGCCCTGAAAAGAAGAGGGGAAGAGGTGCCCGGAACGCCGAAGGTCCTGGGGTTTGACATCCGGACCGGAGAGGTCATCTGGAGCGTCACCGAAAAGGTTTTCGGCACCTGGTTGAGCTACTCAGAGGATCACGATGTCCTCATCCAATCCGGAAGGAGATCGAGGGATATGGTCATAGGGGAACCGACAGAGGACATAGTTACGTACAGAGGCAAGGATGGAAATCTGCTCTGGAGTAGCGATGTCTCCTACGGGGGACCCCTGATAATTCACGGTGAAAATATCATCACCGATAGATATGCCTACAACCTCCTCACCGGGGAACAGAAAACGCGCAGGGATCCGTTGACAGGGGAGGTAACGCCCTGGGCGTTCAGCCGGAGGTACGGCTGCAATTACTCTATTGCCAGTGAGAACCTGCTGACCTTCCGATCTGCTGCCGCCGGCTTTTACGACCTCGAGCACGACGGGGGTACCGGAAATATCGGCGGATTCAAGTCGGGCTGCACCTCCAACCTGATCGTGGCCGACGGCGTCCTTAATGCCCCGGACTACACCCGCACCTGTTCCTGCAGTTACCAGAATCAGTCATCGCTGGCATTGGTGCACGACCCGGGTGTCGAAATGTGGGTTACCTATTTCGGCGAGAGCGGCGAGGGTCCCATCAAAGATATAGGAATCAATCTCGGCGCACCGGGGAATAGACGGGCACCGGATGGACGTTTCTGGATAGCCTACCCTATGCTCCCCTATATCGAAAATCCCGAAAAGGAATCAGGTATCAGCGCTGACGTAACTGTTAATTTCGATAACGGGGGGTTCTACACAGATCATTCTTCGCGTATTTCAGGCGAGGGCCTGAGCTGGGTTGCCGCCTCAGGCTGCCGCGGAATTTCCGGTTTGGAGCTGGATCTGAAGGCGGCGGAGAAAGCCACCTACAGTGTCAACCTTTACTTTGCTGAGCCCGACAACAGATCATCGGGCAAGCGCGTCTTCGACATCTCGATCGAGGGCAGGAAAGTCCTTGAAAACTTCGATATATTCAAGGAAACCGGTGCCCAAAACCGCTCCCTGGTAAAGACGTTCGGTGGTGTCGAGGTAGCCGACGGAAAATTGAACCTCGAGTTTGCCCCGGCGCAGCCCGAGGCCGAAGAAGTGGCTTACCTGCCGGTTCTCTGTGGTGTTGAGGTAACACTGGAAAAACAATGACGACATTGCATGGTCCTTCGACAGGAGGTATTGCCGATCATGAAGGTATACATA
>CAZTBA010000069.1:0-18579 GCA_964611725.1 uncultured bacterium | reverse complement strand
GGAATTCCTTTGCACCCCATCGCGAGGAGCCGTCCGCGGAGATACAGATAGCCCGCCCATCGAAACTTGTAACCAAGATTTCATCCATGCCGTCACCGTCGAGATCGGCGACCGCCGGGATGCCGGCTCCCCCTTCATACACATAAGCCCGCCAGACAAGTTCACCCTCAGAGGTCAACGCCGAGATCTGGCCGCCGCTGTCTGTCACTACGAGAGCGACAGGGTCGGCCCCATGAAGGGACGTCACACCGTTCCAGGGTCCGATCTCGCTCGTAAAAGGCTCGGACCTCTGCAGGTTTCCCAGAGAGATGCTCCAGCGCAGTTCACCGCTCTCAGAATAGGCAAATAGTCGCCCTGTATTATCGCTGATCAGAACTGTCCTGCCGGCAGGCAGATCTACTACGGTAGGCCAGCCATGGAGTATGCCGCCGGGATGATCACGCCAGATTTCATTGCCATCCCCGTCCAGAGCAATCACATCCCCGCCATCGGTACCGACAATGATATAAGGTCCGTTTTCCGTCTCAACAACTCCCGGACAACCCGATACGGGGCTCCCTGCCTCAACCGTCCATAAGGAATCGATGTCCAATGCTCTCCTCCGGTAGTATTAAATAAAAATGGTGCGCCCACAAGGAATCGAACCTTGAACCTACGGATTAAGAGTCCGTTGCTCTGCCTAGTTGAGCTATGGGCGCACCTGAATGCGGCCTAAAATTACGAAAAAGGGGACGGAAAGTCAAGCAGAATTATGTCATCATCCTGTGGAGTTTCGGAACGGGAGGTTAATGTTTGACAAACATCTCTCCGATTGAGTATTGTCTATCTCACATCATATCTGATAAATGCGATCAACAACCAAAGGAAGGAAAGCAAGGCTTCTATAGCCAGAATAGATGAACGCACAAGGGAATGCCTTAATCTAACCGTTGAAGAGACAGGATGCTCCGTAAACACCGGTATCTCCGATCGGTTAAGTTCCCGGTTCGAGATATAGCGGTCGGCGATGGGTGAAAAGATGTGAGGACTCTCAGGATCCTTGGCATCTTCTTCTATGATGAAATCTTTCACTATCGGACGGAAGTCTTCTATCTGCTCACAAAAACACCTGTTCCTCAGAAACCCGGTTCCCAGGATGCCCCTTCCGGCAGATCGGAAGAGAAAGGCTGGCGATATAGAAGAGAGCATTCCTATTAACTGACGCTGATCGAACTGCTTCCTGAGATAATCGTCGTGCAGTTTCTTCACATCTGAGTATATCTTCTTATCTATCTCCAGTGCCCGCCTCTCCATAGCGAAATCATCCTTCCGTGCCTCCTTCCAATTATCCGATCGCCTCCAACCGGCATTGTGCTCCTCATACTGCTTCCGGATGTTCTTCCAGTCCAGGAGAGCACTCGTCCGGGATTCTACCTCGGCTGGAGCCGGGATTGGGTAGAGACGCTGTCCCGCCATTCTTGCCAAACCCGGCACGGCAAAGGTCACAGCAATCCATATGAGGAGACAGATTACAAGGCTTGTCACCGCACGCCCCACAGATGCTGAGACAGCCATGCCTATGAGGAGAAAGAGGCTGAGATATACCGTGGATAGAGCCAGGAAGAGCATAAGCTCCGTCCAGTCACTACCTGAAAGCGGAACCCGATTAGAACCAATCAGAAGTGTCAAACTTAGCACACACCCGACCAGGAATGACCCCACTAGCACCGCCCAATTGGCTAAGAATTTGGCTATTACTACTTTCGGTCTGGGGATATTGTTGGAGAGTACAAGCCTTAAGGTTCCCCCTTCTTTCTCACCACAGATCGAGTCATAGACCAGTATTAATGCCATAAGTGAGAGGATCACTTTGACTATGAACTCCCAGTCCAACGGATTTGCCAGTGGCAGCCTGTAGTTTGTTCTGAGAGTTGACGAATGGGGATGGAACGACTTATGGGGCTGTGCTACCCTGATTCCCAGGAGGTTGGGAACATCTCTCTGGCCACCTTCCGAGACAAACATTAGAGGGAGAGGTCTTTTAATGGCAAGTATCCCGTCTGCGACCCACCAGACGGAAGTAGTCTCGCCACCCATCCTATCCTCATGGTGTCTTATAATATAACCATGATCATTTACATCCACCTGGTATCGATCTATATACACAAGGCCGTTCATTAGCATCAGAACAAGGACGACCACAAGTGACATCGTAAAGCGAATGCTCCTCAACTGATCCATAATCTCTCGTAGAAACAGGATCCTCAATTTCACACTCCTATCTCACATCGTAGCGCAGAAAGATCGCCAGTGTCAGACTGAACAGCACGCTGTTCAGCAATACCAACACAGCGATGGGGACAAAGCCTGTCTTAAGTGAACTGCCCAGATCAAGCTCCTGATATATGAAAGGCTGTATCTGATTCAATTCTATCCCTTTGGGTTCCTGTCTCGTTTCCATCCAGGTTTTCCACATCTCAAGGATCTTCTCTTTCGAAAAGAGCTCATTTTCGAACTTCAGGATCTCCCCCTGGTAGATACGTGCCCGATCGAGGAAGCGCTCATAGTCTTCCACTGAGGTATGACAGAGGGCTTGAGAGGCCCTCTCTACCAGGAAAACAGGGGAAATAGCGGAAAGGATCTCAGCGATCCTCCCCTGTTGCTGAAGCTTGAGTATATATTCTCTCTCTATCTTATATCTCTCCTCCGAGCGAACCTTGGTCCACATCAGGTTCTGGTAAACCATTATTTCGGCTTGTTTTTCCATGCTCGGCTGAGGATTTGACTGCCAATCCCAGAACTCTCTCAGTTTCACACGGATTTCATCGCGGACCTTCTCTATGGCTTCAAAAGTCGAGTCACGCGGAGGTACATAGACGAGCTTCTGGGCAAGGAATGTGCCTCCATTAGGGACAATCTGCATAAAGAGAAGCCATGCCATGAGGGAAAAAGCGAGCGAAGTGGATGACCGATGTGTCAACGACGAGAAAAGAAACCCGAAAAGCAACATAACTGACAGGAAAAACATATATACTATGAAAAGGATTACCAATCGCAGATAGTCGTACAAGGTAAGAGGAATCGGGAAGAAAAGGGATATGATAAGGAGGCAAAGGCCAAGACAAAAGACTATGGGAAATGCCAGAGTTATCGAAGCTCCGATGTATTTGCCGAGGAAGAGTTGTCCCCTGCCTACGGTGTTTGAGAGCTGAAGTTTCAGAAGCCCCCTTTCCTTCTCACCGGAAATGACATCGAAAGAGATAAGGAGAGCCAGCAGCGACATGACTATACTTACGGCTTTTGTCACATCGAACTCGATCAGGTCGCTCAAGTATTCATTCTCGCGCCTTCCGGTCCAAAAGTGTACCGGAACCCTTTCAGGCGTTATCTCTACAGCATACTGCTGAACCGCGCTTCCTCCTCTGGTAATTACCGAGAGAACACTTGGCCTTCGCAATGCTATTAGGCTAATCTGCCGAAGGCCCCATAGGTCCACCGGGGTCTGAAGTTTCTCCTTATTCTGCTTATCTAAGGACGAATAGCTCTCCAATTCCAGATTATATCGCTCAATACCCATCAATGTTGAGAAAACCACCAATACGATACAGGCGATAGATCCCGCCGCAAAGCGGAAGCTGATGATATTATCGAGAAACTCGCGTCTCGCGATGATCCAGATCATCTCTTACCTCTCACATAATCCCGCCCGCTGCCCTGCCAAAACTTATTCGGAGTTTTCCATCGAATTCGAATCGTTCGAGACTATCGCACATTCCCCGACCCACATCCGTTCCAAACTCCCAATATCCTGTAGCGCAATTCCTATGCCACAAAAATTGGAAGTTAAGCTAAAAACAAAACAGGTTAAATATTATCAGTAACTTAGGCGCATTCTTGGAGAAATACGTCACAGTGTGCTACAGGCATCATAGAGGGGAAATGTGTAGAAGTTACCCAACCTAAATTGCAGAAACGATGTAAGAGATTGCTAGATAATCACTTAGAATATGAGTAATCCTTACTCAACTATAGATAAATGTAAGCATTGCCGCATGTACCACAGAGCTTCAATTTGCCTCTGACATAACTTCAAAACTTCGTAGCTGACTCTCTCATTTGCCTTCGGCTGCAAATTCAAATTTACCTACTTCAATGACCTCCTCTTCATCTTTCAACCTCATGGTAATCGCCTTTTGTTGTTCATTTCCCTTGCCAAAATCGGTTATCAGTATCACCTGGATTGTAGTTGCACCAGCCAGGACTTGCTGAGTATTACCATAGTAATTTACCTTTATGGTATACTCGCCTGACTGTGCTTTCTTAAGCATAAACTCTTCCGGACCATAGCCCTGCGTAAAATCAGGAGACATCCGTCCCCCAATATATGTTTCCCGATTGCTGTAATCACATTGCTCTCCATTGGGATCAATTACCCATAGATCCATGTCGCAATTGTCGGCATCCCAGTTCAGAACCACACGGGTGTCAACAGGAAGATTTTTTAATAATCGCTTGTCAATCTTCCGTAAATTCAGTTTTTCACCACAAGTGGCAATAATTGCATTCATCTCGTGTAGAGCGATCAATTCAATCTCCGGGAATCTTCCATCCCACTGTCGTTTCACAACAGTATATAGCATATCAACTGCTTCCCTGTATTGCTTATTCGCAGAATACACCAGTCCTAAATCTCGATAGGATTGCGGCTCTTCCTCTCTGATTCTTAAGACCTCTTTGAAAACGGATATCGCCAATTCGTAGTGTTTTAGCTGTTCCAAGCGATGACCCAGGATCCGCAGAAGCTGGTGGTTTTCCAGTTCCATCTCGGCAATATTCGAAAGGATACGTAGGGCTAATCCGGGTTTATTCTTCTCCAGGAAGAAATCGGCAACATCCAGATAAAATGCGGAGCTATTTGAATACTTCTTTTTCTGCTCTAAGTAGGTGTGATACCAATCCTTTTCCTTCTTCTTTCTAAGTTCATTTAAGTAAGGAGTTTTGGGATCCCATTTTGACAGGGTTATGTAAGCTCCGGTGGGGCTTTCCTCTTCCGCTTCCACTTCCTTTCCGTCAACACCAGCCGCACCTGCAAGCGATTCCACCGCCAGCTCGTCGAATTCCACCCCTGTTGCTCCCTGCATCACAGCTTCAGGAGACGCCGCAGCCCCAGCGAGCCTCGATCGTCTCTCCATCATTTCTTCTTCATCTTCATAACCTACTTCTTTTTTGGGTTTAGGTTTTCCAAACGGAAACTTTTTGTTCCACCACTCAATTTGCATTTTAAACTTTTCTGCTACAGAGTTCAGATGCTCTTTTTCTGTCCTTTCCTTCTCCCGTTTTTCATGCTCAACCATGCTGAAATACTTCTTTTGCATTTCCTTTGGTGGAACTATTCTGTACCTGACATAGTCTTCTAAGCGATCGAGAACGATAAGTGAGGTATTGCGCGTAACAATTGACAATTCTTTGCCCAGATCAGTTATCTCCTTCTCATTCTTTTTGTACATCATATCCAATTCCGCAATCTTTTTCTGTGCCCAGATTCGTTTTGCCAACCCGCTTTCGGAAGAATCTTTCGATTTATCCAGCACAAACTTTTGCGAATGCTCGATCTTGCCTCCAAATCCAAAGTTTAGGGTAATCTCTGCTCTATCTTTCAAGAGTATCCCAGATATAGAAAAATCCCTGTTGACCGGGGCAGGAATTGACGGATAGGTTTCCTTGATTATGCTCTTGTTATAAGTTGCGGAAATGAAGGAATAAGGCCTAGATGAAAGCAACTCCACAGCCTGGGCCTGAGCGAGTTCAGGTAAATTCAGATATACCCCGCCAGTGGCTTGTGCTATATATCTTAGATAAGAATGCTCCGCGGTCGAACAGGAATTGAGAACCATGACAGGCGTTTTCGACAGTTTGATTTCCGATTCGCCAAAATTCGAAATCCCATCAGTGGAAAGGATGAATTTATCGCAGGAGTATTCGCTCAAATCAATTGCGCCAAGTTGCGTACCGCCATCGTAAGTTAAGTTTCTCAAACGCTCCGACAGTTTCTGCCAATTGCCATTTTTCACTCGGAATATCTCAGGTGGTTCAATATCATTGCTGAACAAGACCAAATCAACCTTCAGATTTCCAATCCCCTTAAAATATCCGTCCAAAACAGCCAGTTCCTTTTCCACATCCTTTGATGCTGCAGAATTGGACACATCCCAGAGCAAGCAGATTCTGTTCGGAAGCTCTTTTTCAGATCTCATAATTTCAGGATCGATGTTCAGGTAGAAATAGCTTTGATTCTCATCTTCTTCGATGAAAACTCTCCGGCGATCTTTCCGTTTGGGCAGCGTGAATGCAAGCTGTTTATTGGGCAGATAGTCTTCGTGTTTTGTCTCGGCCAGATAGGATTCATGCCATTTCTCAAATTGGAAATTCTCCAGCTCATTTTCATCCAAACCCGGCTCTATTTCCTGTTTAAATACCTCTACCCTGACGGAGAACAACTTAACTTTATCTTTAAACTTCAATGGCAGAGCATACAAGAAAGCGTCTCCCCCATCGATCAATTCCTGCTCGTAGGCAACCACGATCTTTTTATGTCCTTTTGCAGGAATCGGATAAACCCTGGATCTGAAGTTATTTCCTTTTGTCCACTCCAGCAGACCAGGATCAATCTGTTCCCTCACAATAGACTCAAAAACCTGTCTTCCTTTGGCCTTTTCCACAACAACGCCTTCCCGCAATTTGCCACTCACATCCATTGCAAAACGGGAAACGGTCTGTCCCTCACCGAGAGGGAAAGAGAGCTGTCCTTCGAGTACTCGATCCAGATCGTTGTAAAAGCTCATCGACATGGTTGTGGTAGCAATGTTTGCGACGGCTTTGATGTCAATTTTCAACTCATCTATCCTCAAAGGCAGATATTGGCCGGTGTCCTCGTCTTTTACCACAACCGCAGGAAATTCCTGTGCATTCGCTGTTGATGACATGAATAAACTCCCCGATAGTAAAGTGGACAGGCTGAGACAAAGAGAGAAGATCCACCATGGTGACATCTTTAAACAATGGAGATTTATGGAAATAAGCATTTCTTACTCCTTACTTAGAACGAAACGGGAAAGTGTCTCATATTCATAAAGAAGCACTTACGGTAGCTTAGAAGATGTTATGATGCCAGTGCTTTGGCAGTGAGGCCGTCTATCTACGCCGTACCAGTGCGCTGCCCAGAAGTATAACACCAACAAGCACGAGCATTAACGGCCAGGTTATATCGAAAGTGCTCAGGCCGCCAAGTCCGACAATCAGCAGAAATCCTGACCAGATATAGTCCCACGTCGTCGGATTCGAGTACCTTGGCGAGGAGAGACGCCAGAGAGCCCCCAGCAGTCCGTATAAGCCAACTCCGACGAAAATCCAACTCCACGGTCCAGCCTCACCAATTTGCGGCAGATAGCCAAGTTTTTCGGCTCCGAAGACCAAACCTGCCCAGATCAGCACGCCACCCCAGTATAAAGCATCTAAGTGTCGGCGTTCCTCGCTCTTTATCATCTCCCGTTCGGTGCACATCGCTCACATCTCCTTTCCTTCTAAAAAGAAAGCCGAGCTGCCCAATTTGATGTTTCGGCAACTCGGATCATAGGCCCACCTCCCGATGAATTTTGATGGAATTTGAAGAAAGCCAATAAGTTACACATCCATTATAAAATGGTTATCCCTGTTTGTCAAGGTTTTTTGGGGGATTTAACGGGCCACCTCGGTCACCTTCCTGTATTTCAAGAATTTATCTCAAAACATATGAGGTCTTAAGGACAAACGTGGTGACCTCAAGCCAGAACCATATTAGATCGAGGTCTATTGAGTCTGCAAATCTTGGCGTTCTACACCGTTGCTATTGCGGGTTATGCGGTGTTATGTCCGTGACCGACTTTGCCCCCCTGTAAAACCACACCCTGAAAGAAGAGTTCCATGCCTCTCCAAAGCCTATCCGGAGGGCATGCTTCATCCCGTATATCTTGTAGTTATCGATTACGGATCTATGGTTTCCCCCTCTTCAGGCCAGTGTATCGTATCTGATGAAATTGACCTTGCCTTTGACAGGCCTCTCTCCGAAGAAATCCTCCAGTGCCCTCAGCGTTGCATCACCTATTTTCAGATAACCGTATGATCCCGCACCGCTCACATGGGGGGTGATGTAGACATTCGGGAGCTTTCTCAGGGGACTATCGGGAGGGAGAGGCTCGGGATCGGTGACATCGAGCAGGGCCATAATTCTCCCGGTTTTGAGTTCCTCAAAGAGGGCATCATGGTCTATCACCTTCCCTCGTGCCGTATTCACAAGGACTGCCCCATCCTTCATAAGGCCAAGCTGTCTTTTGCCTATCATGCCGATAGTTTCGGGTATGAGGGGAGCGTGAACCGTTACGAAATCAGATCTTTCGAAAAGCTCATCAAGTCCAACTTTCTCAGCGTTCAGTCTCCCGGCCTCCCAATCCGGGAGATATGGATCGTAGATTATCATTCTGAGGTCGAAGGGTTGGAGAAGTCTTATAGTTTCCACACCGACCTTGCTTGCTGAGACGACGCCGACCGTGCTCCCGTTGAGGGTCCGGGGAGTTGCGGGGATCCCCGGGTCTTTCCAGATATCCTTAGTGCGGATGGCTGTAATGTGATCGCAGAACCTCCTGCCGGTCATTATGAGGTAACCGACCGTGGCCTCGGCGACGTTGTAGGCTATCTCACCGTTCGCACTGAAAACGCAGATTTCCCGTGGAAGTATGTACCTATCGACGACATCCCGGCTGAGCATACCTTTGATCGAGCCAGCGGAATGCGCGATTATCCTGAGCTTGTCCGCCTTCTCGAAGAAATCCTCCTTCAGAGGCGGTGTGCCCCATCCGGTGACAACAGCATCCATCCCCCCTGCTTTCCCAACTATTTCCTCCGACGTAAAGTTCTCATCTCTACCGTTCGCTGTAACGTCGAACAGCTTCAGCATCCTCTCGTAAGTCTCAGTCCTGAATACTTTCTCGGTATGGCTCGGCACGGGGGCGTATAGTACTTTGGGACTTCCCATATAGTTCCTCCCTCTTTGGAATTGTAGATTGTGGATTATAGGTTGGGAAGACCTGCAACCTTAAATCTACAGTTCTCAGCCTCTGACTGACCGCCGATAGCTGACTGCTCACTGCTTATGTTCATTCCAGGTAATTCATGACCTGGTGGGTTATCGATCCCTCCTGGGTGAGGGCAAAGATTATAAGGTTTACAGCAAACTGAAGTGGACGTGTCGGATCAAACTGGGCGTAGCTATGCCCCATCCTCGAGCCTGCACCACCGGGTCCCCAGTCTCCCCACGGCACCGGGTATCCTTTGTTGCTATAGATCGTAACGAGACGGCCGTCCACAATTACCCCCCTCAAGAAGGGATCAGCGCTTCTTGAAACCGGGGAGCCGCTAAAACGGGCAGGCCTGTCTGCTCCGGTCGGCGGGCCGTCGAAATCGAAGAAGCAATGGTATACGGGATGGCTCTTGGGAAGTCTTTCGAAATCCCAGTCCTTCCCGAATTCAAGCCCCTGGCTCCCAAGTGCATTTATTATCATGTCCTTCAGACTCTCAAGAGCACCGACGCTCTCGGGCATATCGAGGTTGCCCCAGCTATCCGCGAAGAAGAATCCGCCGGATGTGAGGTATCTGCCGAGGTTAGCTATCTCGCTATCGGTCGGATTGAAGGAGGCAACCGGGGCTGCCAGTATCCAGGGTGTAGTGAACATCTTCTCGCTTGCGAACGTGAATCTTTCGCCCATGTTGGCTTTTATTCCGGTATACTTGTTTATAGCCCTTATGATCCTTATTAGTGCATATCTGACCCTTGCGTCGGCCCCGTGGAAATCGACCATCCTCATCGTCTCGGAGTAGCAGACATTGAGATGGAAGAACCCCTTTATCTTCTTCTTATCTCTCGGATCCTGGATTACCAGAGCCTGATAGCGTCCGGTATCGAGTGCTTCTATATCAAGCATCTCGAGTGAAACATCTATCCTGTCCTCAGGATTCACCGCGCTCGTTACCGGGGGAAGCCCGAACTGGGGTTCGAGTTCGGATGCCGCAAATGACACCTCTCTCGTTATGCCAGATTTCGGCTTTACCAGGCTGTCGAGTATTTTAGTAGTCTGGAATGAGGCGGTAGATTCTTTTACAATGGCTCTCGTCCTTATCGGGATGACCTTTCTTCTCATGGGCCGTTTTTTCGGAAGGGGGCGTTTTCTGAGCTCGAGAGGTTTTACAAGGCGGGGTTCGCGTTTCACGAACCTGGTGGTAAGCGGCTTCACAGCGTGCTCCGCTGCTCCATATCTTCCCACGGTTGTCAGGGAGAAGTGCAGGGATGCTGCCAGAAGAAAACCGATGAGGAGTCCTCTATTTCCTCTGGAAAGAAGGTCCTTCAGATCGATTTCTGCGCTTGGACATATAAAGCGTGACATTACATTTCGGATTCCCTTTTATCCCAGGAGCTTTCTCACTTCTTGCATAAATTCGTTTTTGTCCTTGAAATCTCTATAGACAGAAGCGAATCGGACATAGGCAACCTCATCGAGTTCCCGAAGTTTCGCCATGACGATCTCGCCTATTGTCTTGGTACTTATCTCCCTTTCATCGAGGTTATATATTTCACTTTCTATCTCTGAAACGAGCTGCTCGAGTCTATCCATCGGAACCGGGCGTTTTGTGCAGGCTATCCTTATCCCCTTAAGGAGCTTCTGCCTGTCGAAAGGCTCCCTCCGGCCATCGGTTTTGATGACCATAAGGGAAACTTCCTCTATATATTCGTAGGTAGTGAACCTTTCACTGCATTCCAGGCATTCACGCCTCCGCCTGATGGATTTGCCATCCTTGCTTAACCTCGAATCGACAACCTTATCCTCAAGGGAACTGCAATAGGGGCATTTCATGATTATCCTCTCAGCTATACCAAATGGGAAAATGCGAGCAAAGCTCTTTCACTCTATTCCTCACAGACGATATAACCTTTTCATCCCCGGAGCTCCTGAGAATCTCCCCGATCATACCTCCGATGAGCTTCATCTCATCCTCTTTCATCCCCCTGCTCGTGAGTGCTGGCGTACCGATCCTTATACCACTTGTTACAAACGGGCTCCTGGTGTCGAAAGGTATATTGTTTTTGTTAACAGTTATACCCGCCATGTCGAGTGCCAAAGCAGCATCTTTTCCTGTTACACCCGTTTCTGTCAGATCGACGAGCATGAGGTGGTTGTCGGTGCCGCCTGATACGAGCCGGAACCCCTGTTTCATAAGCTCGTCGGCCAAGGCTCTGGCATTTTTTATTATCTGGGCTGAGTACTCTTTGAATTCAGGTTTCAGCGCCTCTCCGAACGCCACTGCCTTCGCGGCTATAACATGCATAAGTGGTCCCCCCTGTGTACCCGGGAACACCGCTCTGTCGACCGCCTTAGCGTGCTCGGCACCGCAGATTATCATTCCTCCTCGCGGGCCGCGTAGAGTCTTGTGGGTGCTTGTAGGGATAACGTGGGCATAGGGAACAGGTGAGGGATGGAGTCCGGCAGCTATAAGCCCCGATATATGTGCTATATCAGTCATAAGGTAGGCTCCGACCTCATCTGCTATCTCCCGGAAAAGCGCGAAATCTATTATTCTCGGGTAAGCAGTTGCACCCGCAACTATGAGCTTAGGTTTTTCCTCCCTGGCAATCCTTCTGAGTCCATCGTAATCTATCGTCTCAGTTTTCGGGCTGACGCCATATGAGACGACCTTGAAAATGCGCGCAGAGAAATTGACCGAGTGGCCGTGGGTCAGATGTCCACCGTGGGCGAGGTTCATCCCGAGTATCTTATCACCTATCTCCAAGAAGGCGAAGTATGCCGCCATATTCGCCTGTGATCCCGAATGGGGTTGAACGTTCACATGATCCGCTTCGAAGAGCTTCTTGGCCCTCTCGCGTGCAAGTTCTTCCGCAACATCCACATTCTCACATCCCTCATAGTATCTTTTCCTGGGATATCCTTCGGCATATTTGTTCGTGAGGACCGAGGCAGTAGCCTCAAGCACAGCACGGCTCACATAGTTTTCGGAGGCTATCATCTGAAGTTTGTGCTCCTGGCGAGAGATATCCTCCTCTATGGCTTTCGCGACTTCCGGATCAATTTTCTCAAGAGATGACAATTCATATCCTCCTTATATCCCAGATTTCCTGAGAGAAACAGACCTTATAAAAGCTAAGGTCTTCCTACCCCCATAAAAAGAGATCTTTCCTCGCCTCAAATGATGAAAGACCTCCTTATCAATTACGCCCAGATGGCAGAACTTTATAGATGATGAGAGACAGCTACACTTATGCAACACTCACCGCCTTTTAGAGGAATCAGTTTCAATTTACAGTCCGACCTCCGCAGACACAGGCTATGACAGAAACTAATAAAAAAGATCCGTCATGTCAAACAAAAACAGGGATCGGAGTTCGCGATCGACATCAATACTCAGCACCTCTTAGATCCCTTAACATCGGCAACGGCATATAATAAATAGATGTGGAGAGATTCTATGATTTCGGCTGGACAAAAAATTAGAAAGTACTTGACAAAACCTTTGAGATCCTTATATTGATTTTAGCATACAGGGAAGGCTCTTAAAGCACATTGTCAACATGGGCTAGATCTCGGTGGAATTTCTAAACTGAGTAAGGGGTGGTACTGTATGTTACTCTAAAATTGACCCTGCTTTTGAAGTTCAGAAGAGCGGGGATTTTTTGTTTTGAAGAAGTCTTTATAGCTTAGATCCCGACAAAAGCAAAGCCCCCAAAAGGGAGTGTCGCAAAGCCAGAGGGTCTGGAGCTCGAATGATGATTGTGGAAGTGTTGACAGTGTAGGTTTGGGTTGAGCCATGACAGCCGAGTTACCGAAGGATCAAGTTAGGTAGCTCGGCTTTTCTTTTGGGGTTGATTCAATTTGTGGATAAGCTGAGGCTTGCCCGAATTATGGAAGACAGTGAGTAACCGGAAGGAATAACCCGATGAATATGTTCGCATGTCAACAAGAACAGTTCACCAGCATTAAAGAGGGGGTAGGAAAATGCCGGATATCCGTTATGTCTGTGTGTCAGATATGCACCTGGGTGAAGAGGATAGCCTGCTGACAAATTTGAAAACGGCCAGTACTGATACCGATCCTACTCAGCCGAGTCCGGTTATGGAGCAACTACTAGAGTGCCTAAAGTATCTTATCTCACAAAACGATGGCGAGAAAAAGCCGACATTGATCTTGAACGGTGATATCCTCGAACTGGCCTTGGCTACAACCAATCAGGCGGCTATGGTATTTGAGCGTTTTATGGAGCTCATTATGCCACCCGATGGAGGGCTTTTTCAAAAGATTATCTATGTCCCTGGCAATCATGACCACCATATCTGGGAGACTGCCCGCGAGACACAGTACGTGAATTACATCACAAGAAAACTCGACCCGGGTAAGGATCTACCCATCCCCTGGCATACTACAAAGATATTTGTTGAGAATGATCGCAATCCGGTGCCTTCCTACTTCTTGACCAGATTAGTTGAGAGTAAGAGATTTCCCCACTTGACAAGTTTCCCCATCAACGTAGCATACCCCAACTTTGGCCTTGTTACGGAAGATAATCGAAAATGCGTCATCTTTCATCACGGTCATTTCATTGAATCTCTCTATCAACTGATGAGCATATTGAAGGATCTGTTCCTCCCAGAACATGTGATGCCAACGCAAATCTATGACATAGAGGCCGAGAATTTCGCCTGGATCGATTTCTTCTGGTCTACTATGGGACGTTCCGGGGATGTCGGGCAGACTATTGAATCAATTTATGAAAAGATGCGTGACCGCGAACAGCTTAAGAAACTCCTCTCAACTTTTGCGGATAATTTAGCTGAAAGGTACGACTTGCCGGGATGGGGCGACTGGATGGAGGCTAAGACTCTAAAGGTACTCCTTAACTACCTGGCGAATAAGGTCACAGGGCAGGAAAGAACCTATGTAGAACTTTCTCTAAGTAAGGATGCGGAAAAGGGACTCTGGAAATATATGAACGGGCCTCTCTTGAATCAGATTATGACAGAGCAAAAAGAGAATATGCCATCTGACGTAAGCTTTGTCTTCGGTCATACCCATAAGCCATTTCAAGATGATTTGAATTTTAAAGGATATCCTAAGTGGGTAAACGTCTATAATACTGGCGGCTGGGTAGTAGATACGGTAGAACGCAAGCCAGTTTATGGCGGCGCGGTAATCCTCGTTGATGAGAGCTTAAATCTAACTTCACTTCGAATGTATAACGAAACGGTCGACGGTGGAACGTATCCAGTTGGAGTTGAAGAGGCTACGCATGCTGGTGAGAAAGCCAACCCTTTTCACCACAGAATTTCAGGATTGGTTGATCCGGCAAAGAAGCCGTGGAGCAGTTTTTCCACAGTAGTTGCCCACTCGGTATATATCCGCGCTCAGAATCTGCGGGCAAGGATAAATGAGCGAGATTTGAGCGCTTGATGCTTTCTTAGCTCCAGATGAACGCAATTGCCATAGGGAGGTAAATGATGCAATTCTTCGTCTTTCGATTGAATCAGATCAAAATTCTGAATAATCGAGAATGGAGAGAAGGAGAGGTAAAACTACTAAGTTCCATTACTGGTATGGACGAAGGTCTTCCTGTCCTTGATGGCCTCAAAAGTAAAATGGAGGATTATCGCTGTGACAGATTTTACCAGGAGTGAACGACATTTAACATGGTTGATGAAGATATATGTACCCATGTTTGGGATAACCGGGTTCCTTTTTCTCCTGTTCCCCGATTATCTTCTTGGTAGACTTGATTTTCTAACGGAGAATGTCGGTTTTATTGGTAGATTTGGGAATAAGATCGGAGCCACCGGTTCATCAGCGGAGCTGTTCTGGGTATTTTTGAGCTTTTCCATGATGATAACCATTACTGCTTGCTGCTACATTGCTGCGAAGGATGTACGGAAAAACAGAGTGGCTATCGTCCCGGTGCTATTCTCTAAATTTGCCTCTTCGAGCTCAGCACTCACCTTCTATCTGTTCGATGGACGGACTTTTGGCCATCTGGTCATCTTTCTGGCTGATTTCCCACTGTTCGTGATCACCCTTATCTTCTACTTCCGAGCTCATATAGGTGCCATTCCAGAAGCCTATCGCTCAAGTGGGATAGAACGAAGTCGATACAAGCCAATGCTTGTGGGAGATGAGCCAGTTATTGTAGCAGCTTTCAAGGATGAAGACAAATTCAAAGCATTGGACAAGGTTTTAGAAGAGACCAGATTCTTCGATATCCTGGATAGGTACTATGAGAAATCAGGGAAGAGCAAAGATGACTTCTCCATAGTTGTCAAGCCCAACTTTATGATGACTTACAACAAAGAGGATACCACTACATATACTGATCCCAGTCTGGTGGAATATCTATTCGATAAGATGGCTGAACAAGGATTTGTAAATTTGGCCATGGTGGAATCTCAGAATACCTATGGGAATTATTTCAGGAATAGGGATGTCCTGAGTGTTGCGAAATATGTGGGATACTCAGAAGACAAGAATTACAGAATCGTGGATCTCACAAAAGAAAAAGTAGAATATGACTACGGTGGCAGTTTGGGAAGGCACTGGATAGGGCCTACTTGGAGAGATGCGGATTTCAGAATATCTTTCGCTAAAAACAAGACTCACAGCTTTTGCTACTACACACTGACGATCAAGAACATCTATGGAACTATACCTCTACAAAATAAATATCTCGAATACCACAAGAAGCGGGAATTTGACTGGCCCACCATTGAGACGTTGAAACACTTCCCTGTCCATTTTGGCCTGATTGATGCTTACATCAGCGGCGACGGCCAAATGGGTGTTATCGCAGATATTACCCCTAAGAAGACTCAGACTATCATCGGCGGAGAGAAGCTTGTAGCAGTCGACTGGGTAGGCGCACAGAAGATGGGTTTGGACCCTCGTATAAGCCGATTTCAGAGGTTGGCTGTCAGAGAATTTGGCAGACCTGTCATCCACTCCATAGGAGACATGTCGGTCTACGAATCATGGGAGAACGTCGAGGTTTTACTTACAGAGATGCTGGCTCTTGGAGAAGAGTGGTGGATTTTCGGACATTGGTTTATGTCCGTGTTTATCGTTGCAGATACCTCTGCTTTTCCATTGAAGACAACGAGCGTCGTCGTTAAACCTCTAAGAGAACTGGTCGAACCGTTAATAGACCTTTTCTTCGTGACCAGAAAAGGCTATAAGAGGCTACATAGGGAAAAGTTTGGGCATCTCTATTCGAAAGGTGAGAGACATGATAAGTGACCTTAGAAAAAGTATATGGAAAATCATTGTCATTTTGGTATTGGGTGGGATGGCGCTGTTATCGGCTTTCCTCGAAGGTTATATAGACAAAATTTCCTATAGCTTTATGATATTCTTCGCTATAGTCTTCCTCTTTTGTCTCTGGACAGCAACGGTCACTGCTACTCGCATATTCTTTTTTCTGATAGCATTTGGTTTTATCATTGGCTACATAACCCAAATGATCGGAACGTCTTCGGACTTGTGGTCATATCATGGGATCTACGGGACATATGTTTTTGCAGCCTTTGCGTGGGCCTACGCAGCCGTAAGCATGCAAGGTTTGTCTATTCTTATGTGTAAAGCGATAAAGGAGATTGACGACAAACTCCTCAACATAATAGCAATAACAGTGATATTTGCTATCATTCCTGTTGCCCTGAGAACTTATAAAACCGATGTGGAGTTACGGTTCTGGATATACTATGTCACCCTCTTTATCCTCGCGATAGTCATGTCATACAGGCTTTCGTTTTCCCATCTAGTAAGCTTGATTTTAGCAGCATGGATAATGGGGAATATAAGCGAATATATAGGCTCACACAGCGGATTATGGATATTTGGTAGCAACGGCTTCCCTCCAATTTTCCTTACCTTCGGCTGCTGGCCCTTAGAATTTCTGTTACAATACAACTTCGCTGATTGGATGGCAAGAGGTATCAACGAAACTTAGAATTCGATTGCGAGAACTCTGTGGGGTTTTCTCAACAATTTATCTTATTATTGGATGAAGTGCGTCACATAGATTGGCAATTATATATCGAAAAATCAACATTTCAATACGAATCTTTTGCTTGGCAATACAGATGCCGTATGGAATTGCAGTCTATAGCTCGATGAATGATTTCCATTGGTTGTTGAACTCCTGATCGTCATTGATCTTGGAGATACGCTATGAATTTAAATCTAAGTGACATTACTCCCTCTGCTGGTCTATTAAAACTGGTATTTGGTATAAGGAGTGGAAGGCAACGGACTTCGACGCAAGCGGATAGAGGCTATTGCCTCCTTCGCTTGGATAGCTTCTAAAAAGGAGGAGCACTATGAAATCCATTGTTGAGTGTTGTGGGAATATCTGGGAAAGTATCCGTCAAAGCCCGGCGCAAATGCCAAGTCGGGTGGCTATCCCTCCCGACCACGTGGATGAGGGAGAAAAGTTGGGGACAGCTTTCCAACCACATGAGCATTACTTTCAAGTACTCGTCAATGAAATGTATCTGTCCTATGGTAGAGAATGGTTCAAGGTTTATGATCCGATGGTATTTATCGTTTCTGAGTTCAGTTACAACGAGAAACGTGAGGTTGTACCGTTCGTCGTAGGCCCGATGATGATGGAGAAGTTTGGGAAGGAGATACCTGAGCATATGGTCTTCTCGGACACCCGGGTTGCGGGACTGCATCCCTATCGTGGCGGTATTTTATCCCTGTCTGTAGTACTGTGCCGTGTAAAGCGTAAAAATTATGCCCGGAAATTATTGCGGGTAGTCGAAAGTGCCGCGAGCGTTTTGGACTTCTCTACGGCACTCAGTACCTATGTGAAGGTAGCTGGTGTAGTGCTGGATGGTGTCGAGGCACTGTTTGGATTAGGTGATACAGACCCGCTCGTTGGCTTCCGTAAGGATTTCAACCCGGATGCCAGGGAGGTGTTGGAACCGAGCTATTTTGCATTGATCGACATGCCTGAATCCGAACTTAACGCAAACGAACTGTGGATAAGTGAGCGTGAGCTTGTCTATGGCAAAAGCCTAACAGATGCCAAGCCCTTCCGTAATGCCGATTATGTACTCTATAGTATTACCCAAACTTCAGAAAGAAGTGATGAGACGACTTTACCATTTTACCCGCAATGGAAACGGGTTATTAAGGAAGCGACAGTGCCGAAGGAGGATAACTGGCAAAGCGCAAAATCCAATATGCTAAGTTTATATCAAACTTTGATGCTTAGTCCTGATCTAACCCAGAAACAGGCTGACAGATTAACGGAAAAATATAAGGCCGAAATGAAACACCTCCATGATAAAGCGGTTGAAATGGCTGAGTTAGGACCCGAGGAAGAGGAGCTCTCTGAATTCGACAAAATCCGTCAGCAGTCTCTCGAGATCCTTAACATGTAACACTAAGTAGGTGGCCAGAAATAATTTGACATAGCAGAGGAGAAATCCTTCTTTGAAGAGATCTATATACAGGAAGG
>CAZTBA010000068.1:0-18705 GCA_964611725.1 uncultured bacterium | reverse complement strand
GGCATTCCTCCGCCGCTCACGAGCGGCGGTATCCTGCCATATATTTTATGAAATAAAGTGAAATAACCCTTATTTCGCAACAACTCTATATTTTAAGCGGCCTGAAGTCAGGCGCAAGATGGACCTCTAAGTCGGATGAGGAGATTCCAGGCAAGTCCACGGTCGATTCTCTCAGGCGCAGATAGTTAGGATAATCAAATTACGTTGTTACTAAATCAATAAGGTAGTTGGAGCACGGACTTAGATATCAGTGCGATGGCTACAGCACCCATACCGATCAAACCCATACCTGCAGCATAGCCAGCCAAAAGCACCGGTGCGTATTGCCGCCATGTCTTCCTGCCAAAACGGTTCTCGAAGTAATATCTCCCTATCAGAGCTCCTATGAGCTCCGGAATTAAAGCATGCGGCAGCTGACCGGCTCCTCGGATAAATCCATAGATGAGCATTATCGGTAGTCCAAAAACCGATAATATTATATAAGAGCCTAACCCGAACCCGAGCCCCACCCCGATCCACAGGGGCTTTATAGCCTGAACGAAAAGTCGGTTCCCCTCGGTGGTGGCTGAATACCAGATCGATTGATTCAATGCGATGAGGTGCCAGAATTTCTGAGCATACTGGAACATTGCTGAGGGTATAGCGTTGGTGCGCCAGATTAACGACCAGAAAATGAAACTACACCCGAAGGCGATGGGTAACATCAACAGCTCAGCCTTGATGATGCTGGTAAATTTGGTACCAGTTAACTCGAACTGTCTGAAAAGCTGTGCAGTCTGGCCGTAATTGCTATAAGGTATCGGTGCAAACCAGATATCGACACCCCTATATCCTGAAAGTATAAACGTGCCTTCACGGATCATTGGAAAACCCACAGTCTGGGCCGTCAACGCAACCATCCGGGCATTTATGTAGGAAAGGACTGGAGTAACCAGAAATCCGAATATAATTAGAAAACTAATGGAAAATTTGTCATCCTGTAGAAGGAAGCTACAGACTATAACATAAGCGATAGTAGTTAGAAGATACAGACCTATACCAACCCAGATCGGGATATCTCCTCTACCTGGAGGTGGAGGAGAGAACCTGTATCCTCTCTTTCGAGGGCCGGAGAGTGCCCGCCTAGCAGAGCGCAGTATAGTCACTAGTCCGATGATCCCCACGGCGAAGCCGGTGCCAATAGAGAAGCTCATCCAGAGATCTACGCTGTTAGAAAATTGGGTGGTTATGGTGTCCATCCCGGGGCGCCATATCGTTAATAACCCAGCTTTATAGAGGATAGGGTTTGCAAAAACATAGACTAAGGCCATTATAAAGCCACCTACTATCACCCAAAAGGGCAGTACGAATCCGATCATTAATACACTCAGATCGGTCATTATACCTGTAGGGCTCGCGGGAAGGAATTTCTCCGTAGTATTCGTCATATCTATCCAGGGGATAGGTATAAGGTTGATGGGTTGCTTCATAATCAGACCTGTGATGGCTGGAATTCCCACATAGACGGATCCGAATACTATGCCTATGCTCATTCCTACCACAAATACATTCCAACGCCAGGTTTCTTTTCCACCGGTAGCATCCGCCAGTGCTGTGGCACCCTGGGCCCCCACAGGCGCCATAGGAAATGGCAAATTTTCTATATCCGAAGTAATTCGAAACAGAGTATACCCCGCACCGAACCAGCTGATCCTGGAAGCAACATAGTTAAAGAAAAGGAGAGAGATCGCGGGAATCCAGGCCTTATGAGCAAAGGTACGGTAGACTATCGCCGGAGAATCAGCAGGGGGGGAAACCCAATTCGGGATTTGTTCGGCAATACCAAACCCCTTGGCTGCTGTTGATTGGACCAGATACTGGTTCCATATCAGCCCTGCAAAGGGTCCTCCGGCTAACATCACCCCACCCACTACGTGCGTCAGACCTCCGGCGATATAATATAGGACGAATATTTCTTGCTTTTTCAGTACCGTAAAAGAACGCCGGGCAACTTCGGCAAAGAGGATGATGGTAACCCACTCAGCAGCCGGCCCCATACCCCGCCCGGCGATCAGTCCCAGATAGATCGATCCAGGCATCATCACAAAACCTATAAAAATAGCGCCCAAGATCGCCCGTATATTGAAACCCTCCTCGAACTCCTGGGGTGGTTCCATCAGTGATCGGTATTCCTCGAGCTCATCCTTTGCCCGATCCTGATTTCTTAACATATAACTCCCCTAATAATTGGTTTGATTCCGTGAATCATCCTCTTTACCAGATCTGAGACGAAGGAACTGGCGAGGCAAGTAAACAACAAACAGGATAACCAAGACACCGATAAGAAACTGTGACCAGAAATGCGAACGTCCCGATTTGACCAGGAAACATCTGCCAAAAGCCGATGTATCCTGAGGTGATATTGAGAAACGCCACAACGCGTTATCTTCTGTTACCAACGCCCCCGGCGATTCCAACAACTTTCCAGGCATGTCCACAGAAATCTCGATCCGCACGGGAGGAACCTGTCTCCCATATAACACAAGAAGTGTATCAACATTGGGGTAAATTTGCAGGCTCTGCTGGAAGGTATAGGTAGTTGCAGAGAATGTGCGGTAGATATCAAATTCAACCTTCTCGCTTTCCCGATAAGTTTCCAATCGAACCCATTTGCCGAAAAACACATGAATCATACGATCAGACATACTTTCCACATCGCTAAACTTCTTCTTAAAGACACGGTGGAATCGGCCATCCCGCACATAAGTCGTACTATCCCACAGTTCCGTCTCTGATACCACCGCCATTTCGGTATCACTCTGATCCTGCAACTGGTCACTGTACTGCTCATCCACAGAGATATCCAAACGGCGCAGTGTTGAACCATTAGCATAAATGACTGTATGCAGACGAACCTGGAGACATCCCGAAAATAGAAGGGGGCAAGCCAGCAGTAAACTCAATGTGATCCCATGCAATATATAAAGGAAGCGGCTTATCTCTCCACATCCACCCATTACAACCAGCCACTCCGGTACCAAAATGGCCTTTTGAAGTTCTCTCACTCTGATTATCAGCCGATTAAGCATCTTTTAGAAAACATTTCTCTCTTTTCTCGTTTTGGAGACGCCTCACCGAGGCGTCTCTACAGATAAACACCTGAAAAGGCAATAGCGACTGAAGAATCTCAGGTGCCATGAGCAAAAGCCCAAAAACATTACTCAAACTTGCTTAAATATTAGTGAAATGAGCGCATTATGTATAGCTGGCTCCACACCTTACCTAGGACTATATCTCTACTAACCCTTAGAAGTTCAAAATGCGGGAGATCCTCCTGTCATAGGAAACGACAGGTCAGACCTACTCCGAATGAATCATCTAATTGCTGTGGCGCAATTTCAAAACGCCTCCCTGAAGGACCTTCGGCCTTCCGGAGATTCTCCTCAGTTGAAGAGAAAAACAATATGTCAATTAAATTGTATAGGTATATACCTGCAGACAGATAGATGACCTGACGGATCTTATGATAGTGATCCAGGTCATCCTCCATATCCTGAATATCTTCCCACATCTCCAGTGCTTCCTCAAAACGGGCTCCCTGACGCAATGCCAGATATCTTTCTGCAGTCTGACTATGACGGGATTTAAGGGTTCTGTAATTCTCGTTCACATTGATGGAAACAACAAATGATGTTAGTTCCCCGGCAAACAAAACGAGACCCTTGATCTTGTATCCTAAAGCCATCTGGCCTAGCCCGGGAAAGATGGCAGACATAGCTATAGCTTGGTTCTTCGAGGCGACCTGTTTCTCAGTAAAAGTCCCTTCATCGAAAACCTGAGCTGAAACCGGATTAACCGAAGGGACGGATAAGATCCCTAATATGCAAATACATAGACAAAACCTATACACATATGCCCCCTTTCTCCCTACAAACGGTTGGCCGTGATCCAATCCCTATGGACTTTTGCAAATGTGTGGGCCTCGGGTGTGGTACGACCTCGTTCATATTCTTCCTGTACCCTATCATATACCTTAATGGCATCTTTCCATCTACTCAAACTCTCATAGCACATACCCATATTAATTAACGCCCCGATCTCGCTTTCTGTACCTGGGTACTTGTCTAAAATTTCCTCGAAAAGGGATATAGTCTCACTGAACTTTCCAGGGTCCTTGCTGGACATGGCCTCCCGAAACGGGATCATAGCCTTTTCATACTCCAGATAAGCCATTATTTCGCGGAGATTCTTAGTTAGCTCTGGTATCCTCTCAGCCAATGGGTTATCTGGATAGCGATTTGCCATGTTCTCATAAGCCTCCAGTGCAAGCTCATAATCCTGCCTATTATAGTAATAATCACCTATAGTGAATTGAGCGTTAGGGCTGAAATCACTATTTGGGAATTGTTCGATCAACTGTTTGAAGTAACCGATGGCAACATCTCCCCGATCTAACTCCAGCGATGCCCATCCCATATTGTAAAGTGTATCATCGGCCTGCTCCGAATTGGGGTAATCCCTTAAGACCTCTTGATAGAATTCCAAGGCTTTTTCAAACTGCCCCAAATTAAAGTAGCTCTCCCCAGCCCGATATATGGCATCCGTGGTCATCTCATGTCTTGGAAACCGCTTAGCCATCTCCGTGAAGATCCTCGCTGAGGTTTCAAAATCAGTCTGGTTGAAGTAGGAATAACCCATATAGTAGTAGGCATAGGGTATATTTGCATTATTCGGGTATTTACTTATAAACCCTTCGAATGTATCTGCCGCCTGTTTTAGCTGTCCCAATTCGAAATACGAAGTACCTAAGGTGAACTCCATATCCGAAGCGTAATAGCCCTTCGGATATAATTCCAGCGCTTTGCTATATATATCTATTAGGGACTCAGGATCACGGCGACGCACGTAAGTGTCACCCAGCAAGTAATATGCCCTTTCCTTGATATAGTAGGTACCCTGCTCGACACGAAGGTCTTCAAGTGGGAGGGCGATAACCTGCCGCGCTACCTGCTCGGCCTCCTCGTTGCTGTTCAATCCATGGTATAATTCAGCCAGAAGCAATAGATATTCGGCTTTCTCAGCTGGATCTGTGGTCTCTTCCGCCACCAGCGACCGGTAGTTGACTATAGCCTCTGCCTCCTTCCTCTGCCGAATACGTGCCATCCCAAGCATGCGCTGAGCAGATGTCCTTATCTTGACGTCATCGCTTCGCACAAGCTGAGCTAAGTCCTGCTCAGCTTCCCTGTACTGCCCCAGGTTCAGATAGCTTATCCCACGGCTGTAGAGGCCGCTTTCAACAATCTGCGGGTCGTTGGTCAGTGAAAGCACCTCGTTGAAACGGAGGATCGCTTCCGCATACGATTCTTTTCCCAACAACGCCTTCCCCTGAAGATAGAAATACCGTGACCGTTCGTTATCATCCTCTGCGATCACCAAGCCCTCGTTCAAGATCTCCAAAGCCCGGTCATATTCCTTCATACTAATAAGTAGCTGGCTGGCTTCCTGAACAGCTTTGAAATAGAGGCTCGATCCCTTCCCCACTTTGATGAAATTAGATACCGATTCCTCCCCCATCCCCCCATCCCGTTGTGCGATCGCCAGCTCGAAGTATGCCACATCCAACCGTGCGGAATTACCGTAATCTTCCACAATCTGCTTATAGACTGTTATAGCTTCTCCATAATCTTTCCGGTCATAATAGATACGGGCTATCTGAAACAGCGAGCTCTGGGCGTACTCTCCCTCCGGATAGTTTTTCACAATAGCCCGGAACCGCTCCAGCGCCTCCTCTCGGGTCTCTTCGTTATCTATAACCTGATAAGAGAGGGCAACGTTGAAAAGACAGGCCGTCTTCAACCGGCTGAGGGGATAGTCCTGCAGGATCATATTATACTGGTCAATAGCCTTCCGATAGTTCATCCCAGCTTCTTCTGACATACCCACCCTGTCCCTCTCCTGACCCATCTCATAGAAAGACCGGCCGATTTTGTAGCCTGCTTCGTCAGGGCCAAAACCAGCCTGAATGGCTACATCGCTGTAGGCCTTGATATAGAGCCTATATTCCCGAATAGCCTCTTCGTAACGCCCATCATTGTAATAACGTTCGGCCAGCAACGATTGCATCCGCGCCCGGAAAAAGGGATCTGACACTTCATCAATAGCGGTGCGAAAGGTTTGCACCGATCTTTCGAAATCACCCGCCTGGTAGTACATATCAGCTAACCGACGGTAAGCCTCCTCGGCTAATGCCCCCTCCTTGGTAAATAGGCCCACCACGCTTCGATAGGTCTGGGCTGCCTTTTCGTAATCGCCAAGTGCGGCATAGCAGGAACCGATTTTAATCTGGGACTTCAAAGCCAGTTCCAGCATGGTTTCATCCACCAAACCGGCGATTTTCTCCCGACGCATACGGGCTATCTCTTCATCGGTGAGCTGATCGATACGGGCACTCTCCACAAGACTCTGGTAGAAGGGTATAGCCTCACGGTATTCTTCACGATTGTAGTAACTTTCACCGATCTGGAAGAGAGCACGATCCCTCTGGTAACCGGATGGGAAACTCTCCACCAATTGTTTGAAAGCCTCTACGCTCTTTTCATATTCTCCCATCCTATAGTATGACCACCCGATCTCGTACATGGCATTAATTACATATTCGCTCTCGGGGTAATGCTCAATCAGATATTGTGATTCCTGAATCGTCTGCCCGTAATCACCCAGCTCATACCAGGCTTGAATTATCCGATTACGCGACATCACCTTTAAATCGTAAATTTGGGTCTGATTCTCCGTTTCCCGGAAGAAATAAACTGACTTTTCGATATACTCACGCGCCCTGTTCTCATGATCCTGACGTTTCTGATCATTTAAAGCTTGATGACTAAACTCGAACTGATCTTTCGCCATCTTGAAGTAAGAATTACCTGTCTGATATAAGGAGGCATCCATCACAGGGGCTGTAATCTCCCCAATCGAATATTGAATACCACTAGTATCTAATAGCCGACTCTTTATGCCGATGACCTGAGCATATTTGTCTACCGCCTGATCATAAGCTCCTGACGCATAGAACTTCTGAGCTTGCTCAAATGACCATTTCACATCATCGGCCGTGGGTACCTTTTGAGTGGCGATGATAAATGATGACAGGTAAATCAGAATCAACAAACCCAACTTCACAGTAAGTCACCGCCTTTCCCCTAAAATGAGCTATTCATATCCGAGGAATATCCGCAGGAACATGGAAGTCATACTGGAATTTCGACGACGCTGACGCACATCCAGATAATGTATCTTATCATACATAAGACCCGCATTCATCACTATCTGATAACCAAAATACTCCGACTGATTCGAAACAAAGAACACCCTCGTCTGTCGCCTGAAACTCCCACTGCTGTCCGTGAAATCCTTTAACCTATACTCTAAACCTCCGAAGGGAAATCCCTGAAAACCCAACTTGAAAGCTGTCTTATCTGTCAACTTATACTCAGCCTTCAATATCGGGATCACCTGACGCTCGTGGATGAGCGGGATTCCCACACTGCGGCGATCCTTCTTCAGGTAGATTATCTTAAGCTGAGGTATCAGATTCCATTTATCCAAATCAAAGGTGTAGCCAACCCTGTGGACACCTGCCAAAACCCTGATCCTGTCCCAGCTCTGGAAGGTACCATCGCCGAAAAGGGTCTCATGCCGCTCATTTATCTCAAGCTTGAGGTTGTTGACTATGGCAAGGTTCCTGAAGAGCTTCAGGCTGCTCGAAAGGTAGCTACGGTTTACCAGGCTGTTACGATAGTTTAGCTCATCAGATACCTTCTGATAGGGGAATTGAACACCATATTCTCCAGCATAGTAGTATCGAGATGTGGACTCTGACACCCTGACGATCTGATCGGGGATGCTGTCATGTACCCTCTTGATCTCATGCTCCAAACCGAGCTTCCCCCATCCGACTCCCTCCATCACATAGCTAACACGTCCATAAAGCACCCGGTTCTCACGACCTCCCGCCATCTGCCTCGAATCCAGTCTACCAAGGGTGAAACGAAGATCATCCAAAGGCTCTATCCAACCGATAAGATGATAGCCCCCAAGGTCCAGATCGTAGGGATACTCCGGATCCATGTCATCTTCACGCTCATCCACAACATCGTTATTATTGAGATCTATCCCATAGACATAATCATCCGACTCCGCATCATACATCAGGAACGGCTCGGCGTAATCCGGAACGCCATTGTAGTTCTTGTTGGTATCGGGCAGGCCATCCTGATCCTCATCTTTACCAGGGAAAACACCATCGACATCTTGATCTATCTGGACACCTTCAGAGACATCCCCCATCCAGGTATCGGGCCAGCGATCATGGTCATCGTTGTCCTGAACCAGTATCCAGAGACCGGTATCGTTCACGAAACCCATCTTGGTGAAATACCTGGCATAATCATATGGCACAGAGCTCATCATATAGGTGAGGTAATCGGGATGCATCGAGAACAACTCACTGCCTATACCCCACCTCTCCCAATCCTTACTGGCCAACAGATACCATGCCTTACCTCGACGGTTGAATCGATCCCCTTCAAAGCTCCCATTCGGATACTGATTGTGCTCCACGCTCACAGCATATTCTCCCTCCAACCTGAAACCGCTAAAATCAGCATGCATGTTCACACTGTAAAGGGATAAACCTGTGGCTCCACCATACTTGAACCTGACCCACCTCACATTCGAAAGATCCTGAACATTCCCAGAAGCTCGCGCCACCACTCGGAAAATCTCCGCTCGATATCTGTTCTCATACTTGCCTATGTTACCCTTCTTTTGAACTTCCGATATGGAGATGCTGTAGTCATTGCCCACAAGAAAGCCAAGTTCAACTGAGCTTATATCCTCTATACTGCTCAGATCAAAATAGTAGATAAGATAATTATCACCATCGACACCCTGGGCTACACCAGGCAAAAGTCCCATCTCGGACTCTAACCTCGACATATTGACGTTACTGCTTACATCCTGACCGTTAAGGTAATCGAGCAGATAGAGATAATCTACAAAAAGAGGTATCCTCCTGGGAAGGCTCATCACACTGAAAAGGTCACACCAGTTTATACCGCCATCGAACGATGCGTATGCGCTTTTGGTGAACTTCCCTGTAATGGAGCTCGTCTTACCTACCAAAGTCTCATCCGATCCGTAAAGAACTACATTGATAGGAACATCATCCCTCTTCTCACCGTTGATCCACATAGCCACATCGAACACCCTTGGCCCCCCCGATTCATCCTCAGGAGAATCATCTGCCACCTTGATGGCGAGCCATATAGGTGCAACCCGGCTTGAAGGGAATACACCCTTAAAGCTCTCTCCACCACGATCGACATTGCTGGTGTGGAGGTTCACATATGTAGCCCCAACGTTCAGGATACCTATCCTGCGCTCCGCATGGCCACCAAACAGTATCACAGGATCCCCGTGGGCAAATACATTATTTACATCGAACCCGACACCCCAATCGCGCGGATAGATCGGCTCGTTTATCCTCGACCCTATCAGGGATATCCTCGTCTTGCCCGTGGTGAAATCACCCCTGAAACCGTTCAACCCCGACCAGTAAAAGGTCAAAGGTGTGAATATGGTGAGGATCTCATTGCCGAACATGGCGCTGGCTGACCACCGATCCGTATGATCGCTTGAGAGGACAACATTGTTGAATACCATCTGATACCGATTCTGATTCTTGAAAAGCAAGCTCTCCCCCCGACTGGCAGAAGAACGAGATTCTCTCCACCAAGCTACATCATAACCCTTTATGAGGAGATCACCCAGGGGGCTGTAGAAATTACGGCGGGCTGTAACGTATGGAAATACCGAATTATCATAGTTCTCGAAAGGGTTGAAGGCATAGGTCTTATAATTCAGGCTTTCATGCCTTAGAAACCAATCTGCGGAATAGGTCTGCTGGACATACACACGCTCTTCCTCATCCACACTGCGCCGCAGATACTGAGCAGAAGAGATTCTTGTGAATATCGCCACAAGGAATAATACGCTGATGGCTATTAAACACCTCGATCTCATATACTTACCCATGCTGAGAGTCCCTAAGTCCTACCTCTAAGTTGTAGGCCGCAAACTGACAATAAGACGAATAAAGAAGAAAGTATAATCCCGGTCTTCGAACCTGCGTTTCCGATCCATCATCCTAAGCAATTTGAGTTGATATCCAACGTTTAAACCGATCAAGTAGCCGCTATAGGATGAAACGTTTGATAGGCTCACTATATAATCCTGGGATTCATAGTTAACTTCCTCATTAATGAGGTTAATGAACCGGCTTTTGAGAAACGGAAACCCCTGGGCACCCAACCTTAGAGTGGTGTTAGGTGCCAGCTCGTAGACAACCCGGAAGATCGGGTAGAAGAAGAGCTCATGCGCCGGCTTAATTACATTTCTATCGTCGGCGATCTTCTGAACCATAAATTTCGTCTGTGGCATAACTGAAAATGGGCCAAACTGCCATGTATAATCGCTGCGGAAAACTATTGACCAACGTCGGATCCAGTTTACCTCTCTAAGGTATGTCGCCTTCTGCTGGTTTACTTCGTGAAGAGCATTGATGCCCATATAGAACGGACGGAACCTGTATAGTCTAAACTTGACAAAGGCTGTATTCACCAGGCTGTTCTGCATATAAAGTGCATCTTCATAGAAGATAGTTTCAAACCCGGTGTTACTATATGTGAAACGATATACATCGTTACGGATATTATCCCGAACCCACTTTAAAAAATCCACAAATTGGACCGTAGCTAGCGAAGTGAAATCGCGCTGATAATCGAGCTTAGTATAGGTCACCTCGTTCTGCCCACCACCCCAGATCTGCCTGGTATCATAATGGCCTGCGGTCAAAATCAAAGGACCAATAGGCTTTAATTGGGTGAACAGGTGAAAACCTCGGAGGTTCTGATCGTAGGGATAGTCAGATTTTCTATCGTCCTCCCGTACGTCAATAACACTGTTATTATTCAAATCGTCGCCGTATACAAACTCATCCGGATCTACAGCGTAGAGCATAAATGGTTCTATATAATCGGGAAGAGTGTTATTATTTTCATTGATGTCGGGACGACCGTCCAGATCTTCGTCCGATCCGGGGAATATACCATCGTTGTCACCCTCAGATAGAATAAAGTAGAAATCGGGGAACGGATCTTTATCATCGTTATCGTCAACTGTATCCATTTCGATAGTATTGTTGTAATCCCTACGAAAGCCGTGTGGTATATCGGCGCTACCGTAGGGTGCTCCCGGATCGGCAGTGTAAGATATGTATCCCTCATCATGTACGGTTATCTTTGTGCTGTAGTCAGGGTCCATATTTAAGTACTCCCCCCCTATGGCCAGATGATCGTTGAGATCTTTCCTTACATTCAAGAAGTATGCGGTCGAGCTCCGTCGGCTGCGGGCCCCCTCTGGGTTGGGATACTGGAGATAGTTCAGGTTCACATTATACTCACCTTTAAATTGGAAACCTTTAACATTGCTTTCGGCATTGATACCGAAGACCATATTGCTCGTCTGGCGGCCGTAGTCGAAGTGCACCCAATCGAGGTTAGACATATCTGAAACCGCTTTCTTGGTCCCGGCTACCTGGTAGAAGTAGGTAGCTCGGTTTCGCTCTCCAGGATCGGTTTTCGGCAGATAAGGAAGATAAGCAAAGACTTCTGAGACGTATATAGCATAGTTATTAGCTACCAAAGCGTCAAAGCTTGCCTGATCGATATCAATATCTTCAGGTAACTCAAACCAGTACAGGAGGTATTCCGTATCCCTCGCTTCTACATAGCCTTGGGGACCAGGCTGCTCTTGTGGAAAAGCACCGAGTATGAACTCCACGAAGGGTGGAATAGATTGCCAAATCGGGAAAAAACGGTCGCCATTCGGATAGTTAGGATTGATTACCCTGGAATCGTGGCGCGTTACCACCGGCCTGATATCCGTTGGTTGGCCGTTGAGGGTAAGCCTGACATCAAAAATACGGACGTTACTGCCTATCTGTTCATTGGCATTGGCAAATTTGACTACAAGTAATTGCACAGGGGAAAAATTCAGAGGTGTCGCTCCCCTAAAGTCGTTCCATTCAAGGCCTATCAGGCTATCGACCCTGTACTGATTGGTATAGGTAGCTCCTATCTTCAAGGGGCCTAAATTCATCTCCCAATGGCCGCCCAGGAGATAAGTGGCGAAATTCATCTGCAGGTGACGGCCGGTTTCGCTCATCCTCCAGATCGGTCTGTCCCGGCGTGAAACTACTATCGAGGTACGTTGTTTCCCCGTATCTAAGTCCCAGCGTATTCCATTCAGGGCCGCTAAGTCTAAGGTAAGCGGTGTAAAATGTGTTCGGATGTGATCCCCGATCAACAATCTGGTCGACAAGCCGTTATATTTGTCACTAGCGATAGCTAAACCGCTCAGATACCCCCAATACAGGAAGTGTTTATTCAGCACGCTCCCCGGAGGCACCAGTTCTGTAACAACCCTGTCCTCCCTAAGGGTATAGATAGGTATTCCGTCCATCAAGAATTCACCCAGATCGTCATAGATAAATTCGGTGGAGCGGCCGATCAAGCCACGGCCATAGTGGCGATATCCCTGTATACCATAGTTTTCATAAAGAGGGGTTTCATTGTACAGAAGCTGCCCCACAACTTGGCTCACGCTGATAAACACCAGTAACACAACATAGAGAGGATATCTGAACATGCCTATCTCACCTGATATGAGATCATTTTGTACATTATCTCTAAGCAATTACTCTATCAACATCTGAATGAAAACCTCACTCGACCGCCTGGAGCTTAAGGTCCTCGAAATAGGACCTACATAATCGTAAAGGCTGGCCTCATAACCCATAGAAAAACTGATATCATATCCGGCATAGTTACTCCGGTTTTGTATCATAAAGATATAGTGCTCCGCATCAAAATCGTTGAACGGCGTGGTCTTGCTCCGAAAAATGTGTTTCAGAAATGGGAGACCCTGCACACCAGCACGGACTGTTGTGCGAGGGCTTGCCCTATAATCTAAACGCAGAATAGGTATAACAGTATAGTTCTGTCCCAGTGCCAGGTTTGCATCAGTAGATGTTATCTTCTGTGCCATATATTTAAACATCGGTAGAATATCGAAGGAACGCCATCGCCATAAGTAATCGAATCTGCTTATTAGTGCCCACGAGCGCTTGGTGCGCCGACCCTGTTCCGCCCCACCTTCGAACGTCTTCCTAAGCTGGTCGTTGATATCGTAGCGGAAGCTGTTATCCATATTTAGATTCGGAATGAATGTAAACCGGGCACGAGCAAAGAAAGTGTTGACAAAGCTGTTCCGCATCTCCAGAGGATCGATCCGAACCTGTACTGAGAAATTTCCCCTTACCCGAGGATCCACTATGAATTGGTAGGAACTGAAAGGGATATCGTCCTGGACACGTTTCCCTATATAGTTTAGGTTTATAGTACCCCACTGTGGCCAACCACGTTTGTAAAGCAAACGTGTATAGGTAGTATAATTTTGGCCACCGCCAGCTATTTGCGACACATCGTAACGCCCAAAAGTCAAGGTTAAATTATCCTGTGGATGATAAGATACAAAGACATGTTGTCCCCTGGAGTCGAGCTCATAAGGGTAATCGGGCAGGTTATCATTTTCCCGTGCATCGACAATTCCATCGTTGTTGAAATCATCCCCGAAAACGAAGTCTTCGGGGTCGACGTAGTACATCAGGAATGGTTCAAGGTAGTCAGGCACCTTGTTATTATTGACATTCACATCCGGGATCCCATCCCTATCCTCGTCTAGTCCGGGGAAAACTCCAAAGCCGACAGCCTCTGCAGGCTGTGGGGATAGGTTTCTTGAAGCTTCAGGTGTAGGTTGATTTACAGATCCGAGCTTATACTGTGGATCAAAAGGATCCCAATGCTCCCAACTATCCGGCCATTGGTCGAGGTCATCGTTATCATCCACCATATTGAAGACGTCAAACCGGTTTATATCATAACGCCAGTAGGTAAAACCAGAGGCGAAGGTTTCAGGCATACGGAATATCTCCACACCTGCTTCCCATGGGCCTGTAACAGGCCGTTTTACAGTCATGAAGTAGGCATCATGTTGGCCCCTGGAGAGCTTGCCATCAAAGGTAGGGTACCGCGAGTAATCCAAATTCCGCACGTACTCAGCTCTCAGATCGAAATCTAGAAAGTTGACCCGGACATCCGCTCCGTAGCTAACCAGACCAGTGTTCAATCCGTAACCGAATTCCTCCCATCTTATATTCGAACCATCCTGACATTTTCCGGGTGACCGCCTTACGTTATGCCAATCGTCCCATGTGATTTGACTTACTACGCCGCGCATCCCCAATGCCGAAGCTATGTCTATGCTATAATCATGGGAGACCAATGAGCTGAACTCAACAGAACCAGCGTCGGCAGGCACTTCATATTTATACACCAGTACATCGCTACCACTGGCCTCCAGGAACCCCTCCTCCCCAACAGCTACTATCGGTGAACGTCCTATGAGCTTTATAAACAAATCCAACGGTGTAGTCTCACTGAGCCAGGGACCGTACTTGCGTATATGGTAGATATCATCAAGTTCCAAGTTCCTATTCTGTGCCACTCCGTACACCTTACGGATCTCGGGGATCAGATCGGGGCGTGGTATCCCATCCACGTAGATCTCCATCCCGTACACCCTAGCTCCGAAACCATCCTCCGGGGAATCGTCATACACAATTACATACAGGGTATTAGGTGGCTCTAAATTGTTGGGCACCATTCCCTTATAGGAAGAATCACCACGTTCAAGCAGATTATCGGTCGAGTGCACATTAACATAGGAAGCCCCGAAGGTGACCACATCCCCTAGTGTCCCCTCCCAACGTCCACCATATAGGTAACTGGCAAAGTCTCTGCTGCTTTGGCCGGCAGAGATAACCGGATCCGACACGCGGGACCCCACGATCGTAAACCTGTTCCGCCGTGTGGCTGAGTCCCAACGGATGCCATTGAAACGGGTAACACTCAAAGTCAGAGGGGTAAATCGGGCCTCAACGGCGCTACCTATAGTTATCTTGCTCGACCAGTTGGCGTAATTATCTCCGACAATTGTCAGGTTCTGAAACAAGTCGTGAAATAAGGAACTCTTGTATAGAGCGCTGCCACTGAAAGGAGCAATGCTCCTATATTCCTCCAGGCGGAAGATCTCGACCCCATCAATCAGATAGATCCCAAAAGGGTCGAACGTACGCTGTTCCCGCTTGGGATCATAGTCCCGGTAACTGATACTGGCATAGTTTTCATACTCTTCCCGTTCCCAGAGCTGATGATATTGGCGGTTAAGGAACTGGGCATGGGCATCTCCAAAACTAGCAATGCCTGAAACCATTACTGCAGTGGCAAAAATAGTGACCTTTATTATATGCGATGTGCGTCCCATGGACTGACTCCAGCTCCAGGTCAAACACCAGCCCCGGTCAGAACCGGTAACCTATGGAAAATAGATGCGTGCCATCCCTTAGGGAGAAAGCCAGAGGATAAGAATATGAATAATCGAACTGGAAACCCATTATATGGTAACCGAACCCCATGCCAACCCCACCACCCTCACCAGGGCTCAGATCCCCCAAAGGTGTCAGCCCTCCAGCACGCAATACCAGACCAGCCTCGGGGAATTGGTATTCCACGCCCAGATTTAACATCTGGAGCCCCTCCCGGCGGCCTGTATCCAGAGCCAACAAGACACCGGCACGCTGATATAGTAAACCGATGCGTGCCTCAACCGGAAGTTTCCCATCATCGCTCCCGGACTCCGATATATTAGGGGAGATGGGATCCCGGATCACAAAACCAAAGTCCAGCCGATCTGCGCCCAACCATCCGCCCGGGTGCAGGACAACGCCGACGTCGAGGGAAGGGGTCCACTTGGAAAAGTCGTCATCCTTTGTTCCCTGAACCGGATCAACGCTACCATCGGCCTGCCATCCCAGCAACTTTGCAGCGGCACCTGCCGTTATCTGATCCCCTATGCTAAGAGCATAGCCAAAAACTACCGCTGTCTCTGAAATGACATCGGCGTTGAGATAGGAGACGCCGAGACCAACACCCATACCCCTCCCGATAGGCATAGCTACATTCAACTGAGAGCGATGAAGCTGATCACCTGAGATACCAGGAAACAGGCGGACATACCCGAGCGCTAGCTCCCCTGCTTGTAACCTCCCCAAGCCGGCAGGGTTATACCAGAGTGCGTTAGCGTCATCCGCTACGGCAGTAAAGGCACCTCCCATAGCCACGGGCCTCGTCCCTTCACCGGACGTCACAAAGAAACTGGAGTGCGCTTCCACAGCGAAGAAAAAGGCAAGGCATGCAGCTAAGGCTACAAAGTAGAATCGATAGTGCATTGGCTCCCCCGATCAATATGCAAGTGCCACAGTCCCGGATTCAATAGCGTCAGAACTGCCCTCCAGGTCCACCTTGATCTGATATATATAAATCCCTGGTGGCAAAAGCTCACCATTATCATCAGCACCGTCCCAATAGCCCGGCGCATTTATTGCCAAACTGTTATCAAGAGGATGGAGGTACATGCCCGCTGTAAGGCTCCTGCCCTGCAAAGTACAGACCAAACGGCCTCTCAAGTCAAACAGGCGTATCTCCACATCCCTGGGCTCGGAGACCTTGGTAATCACAAACTCGATAACTGTATAGTCCGATCTGCCATCCTCATTGGGTGAGATGACCTTGGGGTTAGCCTTCACCCGGATTAGCACGTCATTTAGAACTTCGGAGACGGATACAGACCAAGACCGTGCTTTCCCGGTCAGGTCATCTATCCCGATATTTTCAAAAGTATTCAGCGGGTTACTATCACCGGGTGCGAAAAGGTGGGCCCGGTAGTCAAAATGTGTTATATACTGGGCGGTAGTGAAGGGGATAGAAATTGTGGAGATACCATCGGCGGGGCCGATAGGTGGAGAAAATGTTACTATAAGCCGTTGGCTTCCCCAGTCAAAGCTAGAACTTACCTCTATGGCGGTCCCCTCAAGCCCCCCCAATGGCCCGGTGACATCGGTCAGACCCGGCACATCTATAGCCACTTTCTCTACACCAGCATCGCCCCCTGAGAAACTGAGATCCAGACGATAGGTAAATGTGGTATCTCTCCCCATGGGTATCTGATTAGGCTCTATAGAACCTTTGGCGCTCCGAACAGCTATAGGTTCCCTGTCGAATTGAAACTCCAGGGAACGCAAAACCGGTGTGTAACGGTCATCGCTGGTGGACAAGTTCGCACGATACTGAAAGAATACCCCAGGCTCCGGCACGTCGAAGAAGACTTCACTCTTGTCATAAGGGACGCTCCAATCACTCCAGACCATATCCGCACCAGCGGTGCGAAACTGAAATGTCAAAGATGTACGATCGGGTACATCGGCATCCCAAACTACCTCGCCAAAATTCTTTGGCACGTTAGCGTATCCAAAATTAAGTGGTTCTGATACATACTGGCTCTCTCTGGCATATCCAGTACCGTATACCTCGATTTCCGACACCCTGGGAGCCTGGCCCCTTTCCACTTCAGCGACCACTACCCGGATATGACGTGTCTCCACAGAAGGGAAGGTGACCTCAGTTTCCTTATAATCTGTGATTCCATATAGGGCTGCTACCTCCGACCAGCGGAACCGGTCATCGCTAACCTGCACCGAATAGCCCCGCAGGGAATTCTTCTTGTAATCTTCGGCCTTTGTGCCCTCTGTAATTACACGCACCCGATCGATCTTTACACGGCGGCCTAGATCGATCCGTGCAAATTCGTTTATAGCTCCGACCCCAAGGCTCCAGGATGTCTTAAGTGAACCGTCGGCAGCTTCAGGTGGTTCGGCGAAGGTTCCCGCAGCTAAATTTTCACCACTTACCTGTCGCAATTGAAGCGTACCATCCATATTTTGACCCACATCAACACCACCTGGAAAACCCGCGATCGCCTGAATACCCAGGTTCTTAAAACCCAGAACTTGGCCTCTATCTAATGTACCAAACTGCACTCGTTGCCATTTGTTATCATTGCTCACATCCTTGGTCAGCCAACTATTGTCAGCGGGTGGTTCTGCGGTCCAGTACCATCGTTCCGTTACATCGCTCACAAAATACTGATCCCCAAACTCAACTTCAAACATCAAACCGGTGCCGTTTCCGGCACCGTAATTCTCCACCACCACCGCAATTTTGTTATCGCCCTTCTCCAACGTTACCGTATACCCTTCAACTGTCGCCCAAATTGTATCGGATCCGACAGCCTTTCCGTTCAGGAAGAGCTCATAGCTATCGACAGCGGTAATCCGAACTAACCCCGTACCCTTGACCTCGATCCCAAAATTGTAGCGGTAATAGGTCCTAGTAGACCAACTGCTAATCTCCCATACATCGCCAAGCACCACCCCTACTTCCAAAAACAGTATACCGATAAAAGCGATAACACCTGCCCTAAATCTGTGCATCGCTGTCATAACCACCTCCCTAGCAAGACACTGATAAAATAAATATCATATTTATCTTCCCGAAAACATAACATAGAACTGGTCTTTCGCTTATTTTTTTGGCATTATGGAGGAATTGCATCTTCTGAAATTTCATAGATGGATGTAGACAGTCCCAA